>CAZVYU010000021.1:0-28751 GCA_964631645.1 uncultured Actinomycetes bacterium | reverse complement strand
TGCCGTCGGCGTACATGACCTTGGTGGTCTCGGCGATGGCGACGTCGTTGGGTTGCGGGACGGGAAGGATGTAGACGGCGACAGCGAACAGCGCCGCCCCGATCACCGTCAGCGTGAGGAGTGTGCCGAGCACCAACTTCCACGACGGGACCAGTCTTCCCAACCCGGTTCGGCCCGAGCGCGGGTAGTCGATCACGAAGAACCCTTCCTGCCCGCGGGAGTCCGCGGGTGTCCATCACCGAGGACGTACGAGAGCACCAGATGGTTCCAGTGGCAGTGGCGGCAGACCTCCACGATGTACACGCGGAAGGCCCCGTATTCGTACGCCAACGTCTTCAGTTCTGCAGTCGCCCGCACCCGTCCCGACAGTTCGCCCATCTCGGGGCCGAACGTGTAACTCAGCTGGCTCAGGTCGGGCCGGCGACAGACCGGACAGGGCCGGCCTGCTGCCTCGCCGTGGTACTTCGCAGTGCGCAGCAACATCGGGTCGGCATCGCAGAGGTCATCCCGCAATCCGTTGCGCATCAAACCTTGCAGGGCCGCCCGGCGCTGCATGACATAGTTCACAACCTGCCGTGGTCGGGTCGGATCTGCCACGACCTCCGGCTCGGGCAGCGGCTCCGGCTTGGGCTTGCGCGCATCACCCGCGGCGCCGACGCGGGTGCCGCGGATCGAGGAATTCTGCCGGGGGGAAGCCATCTCTCGAGGGTAAGTTCGCGGCGGTCGAATGGCACAGGGGCGGACTGCGGCTGTTACTCAGCCGATACGCCTCGCCCTGTGCGCAAGCAGCCCCGATCTCAGTTGAACAGGGGCATCCGTCGGATGTCGGCCGTACGTCGCAGTGCAACCTGACGTCGTCCCAGCGCTGTCGCCGCTCGCATGCGGTCGGTCAGCGTGATCGGCTGCTCGTTCCAGCGCACGAGATCCTGGATCCTCTCCGTGGCATGGTCGAGGGAGTTCTCATCGGGTTCCTGGATCACGGCGACGTAGGCTGCCCCGAACAGGTCCACCGTGGGTTGCAGCCGATCACCGACCCGCAGTCGTTTGAGCCAGAACAGGAACTCCGGCCGCGCCTCGACCTCGGCAAGTCCCTGCAGATTGAAGACTCGTTCCGCTCGTTCGGCGATCCCTGCGATCTTGCGCACGACGCGGGAGTCGTAGGACACCCAGTCAACGGTCACCGGGCCGGCGGAATCGGCCGTGCCGTAGTAGTGCGCCGCCAGCGCGAACAGGTCCAGCGCGCCACCGTGGGCAAAGTTGATGACCCGGGCGGTACCCAGACCGACCAACCGGGCCGCACACTCAATCAGGCACGGGCCTGCGGCGTCGACCTTGATCTCACAGTGGAACGGACTGCGGCGCAGTCCGCTAGCGGCGACGACGCGTGCCGCATAGTCGGCCAATTCATGGAACCGCGCGCTGTCGTGTGGCACCTGCGTCGAGGCTCGCTGGATGTTCTCTCGCCCGTTCACTTCGGCCCGGGTGTAGCGAAAGGCGTCGGTGACAGTGACTTCGCCGACGGCATCTACCTGTCCGTCACAGTGGTACTCCTCGCCGCCGATGAACTCCTCAAGCAGCAGCGGACCGGATTCGCCCCAGAAGGCCTGAACCTCGCCCACCGGAGCGTGGCCGTCGAAGACGCCGACCCCGGTGTTGCCGAAACCGTCGTTCGGTTTGAGCACGAACCGGTCGAACCCCCGGGCTCGCACGATCTGAAGTGCCTCCGTCGGTCCGGAGACGACCTGGGCGAAGTTCAGCCGCAACCCTGGATCCGAGGAACGCAGGTAGGCCTTCAGCGCTTCCTTGTGACGGAACCGCTCCAGCACGTCCGGCGGATTCCAGGCGAGCCCGAGTCCGGCGGCGATGCGGCCGACGTTGGCCACGGCCGGTTCGTAGTGCGGCACCACGGCACGGACCTGGTGGTGTGCGGCCAAGTGCTCGATAAAGGCGGTCATCCCGGAGTCGGCGACACGGTACGACGCCGCCACCTGTGTCGGATCCTGAAGCATCGGGTAGGCGCCGTAGTCGCGTCGCAGATCCGTTTCGTCGGTGTAGTAGCAGATCGCCCGCCACCCGAACTCCCGATGCATCGCCCTCATCAGTCTGATCGCGTACGGGTGGTACGGGTCCTGGATCAGGTACTCCCCGATCGTCCTGCCCCCGTGCCGGAGCGCGGTCACGGGTAATGCACCATCCGACGTTCCGCCGCGGAAGGCAGTTGCCGGACCCGTCGGTCGACCAAGGAAGCTGCAGCGCGGGCCCGTTGCGCCGGCGTCACCCGGTTGCTGTTCCACCGGATCAACCGCCGGATCCGTTCCGCTGTCTGGGCCGCCACATCGTCGGAAGGGCCCTGCACGACCGCAATGTACGCCGATCCGAAGATGTCCGTCGTGCGATGGAGCCGTTCACCAATCTCGGGCGGACGTTCGGTCCAGAAGAGGAACTCGGGCATCGCTTCCACCTCATCGACCCCCTGCAGGTTGAACACCCGTTCGGTGCGGTTCACCGCACTCGCCACTTGCCAGATCGCCCGGGAGTCGTAGGCCCGCCAGTCGGTCGGAAGGGGCCCGAAGGGTTGCGCGGAGGCGTAGTAGTGTCCCGCCACTTCGAAGACATCCAGGGACCCCCCATGCATGAAGTTGACGACATCGGCGGTCTTGACGCCCACCAATCGGGCGGCGACCTCGATCAGGCACGGGCCGTGTTCGTCGATCTTCACTTCTGCGTGGAACGGGCTTCGCCGCAACCCGGTGGCTTCCATGACCCGCACGGTGTAGTCAGCCAGCGTTGAGAAGATCGGGCTGGTCGAGGCGATCCGGTTCGAGCCGAGTTCGATGTTCTCCTTGCCGTTCACCATCCCGCGGTGATAGCGGAACACGTCGGTGATCGTCACGGTGCCCTGGGCATCCACCTGACCGTCGCAGTGATACTCGTCCCCTGCCACGTACTCCTCCAGCAGTAACGAGGGCGAGCCGTTCCAGTGAGCGGCCACCCGTTCCACCGGGGAGTGTGCTTCGAAGAACGCGACGCCGACGTTCCCGAATCCGTCATTCGGCTTGAGCACGTAGCGTGACAGCCCCTGGCCGGCGGCTACGGCCACGGCTTCGTCCGGCGAGGTCACCACTTGGGACACGTTGACCCGCAGACTCGGGTCCGTGCGCCGCAGGTGCGCCTTCATGGCCTCCTTGTCGCGAAAGCGCGCCAGGACCTCGGGCTGGCTCCACGACAGGCCCAGACCGGCAGCGATGACACCCGCGTTGCGAACCGCCGGTTCGTAGTGGGGGATCACCGCTCGTACGTCATGCGCTGTGCGCAGATGGTCGATGAACCGGGGCAGACCTCCGTCGGAGACCCGGTAACTGGCCGCCACCATCTCCGGGTCACGCAGTTGGGGATACGACCGGAAGCTGCGCCGCAGGTCGGCGGTGTTCGTGTAGAAACACACGGCCTTCCAGTCGTAGTTACGGTGCATCTGGTACATGAAGCGGATCGCGTAGTCGTGGTACGGGTCCTGGATGACGTACTGCCCGTCCATCAGCTGGATCGACCCCGAAGCCGCATCCCCCCAGTCTCGTGCTTCCCGAACGCGGACGCTCGTCGCAGGCCGAATCGGGCGATATCCGGCCGCGATTGCTTGCGGGCGACCGACCCGCAAGCATGACGAGATGCGTTCTGACCGGCCCGCCGTGGTGCTCGCAGACACCGAACCGTGGGAGGCGTTCACCTGGCTGGCCGCAGCATTGCGACGCCAGGGTTTCGACACCTACCGGCTCACTGCACCGCCCGGAACCCGCCTGCAACGGCTGAGTTCGGCGCTGTACCGCATCGCCTACACCCGTACCGAGGTGTCGCTTCAGTGGGCCGGTGGCACCGCGCCGGTCGATACGACCGCAGTGGGCTGCGTGTGGCGGGACACAGTGGTCGACGTCCAGGCGGCTGACCGGGTCGGAGCCGCGCTGATCGAGGATCCGCGGTGGGCACAGCATCCTCAGTTGCATCGGGTGCCCGCGGGCGAGCGCGAGATGAGGCTCTACGACAAGTTGACGCAGACGCTCGATGCTGAGGCGGCCGGCTGCCCCGTGCCACGAACCTGGACTGACCCGGCCGATGTCACCGGTGACCGGGTGGTGATCAAGCAGCGGCTGGGCAGCGGAGGGGATGCGGTGGTCATCGTCCCCACCACCGAGATCGACACGTGGATGCGCCGCTGGGAGGGCCAGGGCGGGGGGATCGTCTTCCAAGAGGTGATCGAAGGAGCCGTCCTGAACGTGGGCGGGTTCGCCCAGGACGGGGAACTCGTGGTCGCCGCGGCCTATGCCACCGAGCAGTCCCCCACAGACCCGGAGGGTCCCTCGGTGCGTATCCGCACGCTGCAGCGGCCCGACCTCATCGAATCGGTCGCGGCGTACGTGGCGCGCACCCGGTACACCGGGGCCATCTGCGTCGACTTCATCTCCGCCGATGTGGGTTACCTGATCGACGTCAATCCACGATTCTTCGGTTCATGGGCGGCTCTGCAGGCAGCGGGACTTCCACTGTTGGAGACCTACGTCGACCACTTGCGCGGTGTGCCTGCGGTGCCGAGAACCCGGCAGTTGGGCGAGGTCGTGCAGTGGACCGCCCCCACCGCTGCGGGCAGTCGCCTCGATACCACCCGAACCGGAATCGGGGTCCTGCGGGAATTCGCGCGGTTCACCGGACCGCGCGGTTACGTGGCAGGGCTGCCGGGACTGGCCCGAGCCGTGCGTGCGGCGGGAGCGCCGGTGCCCCTCACGCCGTGACCGGTCAGTGGGCGGTCCCGGATGTCGAGTGTCCCGTGTAGAACGGCAGGAACCGGCGCAGCTTCGCGGGGACGGAATCGCGCAACCAGCCGGCGTCCTGCTTCGTCGTGAAGCCGACCAGGCTGCCGAAGGCCCCCAGGATGATCACCATGACGGCGAAGGCCAGCAACCAGCCGGGGAGCCCCTCGATCCGGGATTGGAGGAACCAGCCCGCTCCCGCCGCTGCGCCCGACACGACGGCGATGACGGCGTACCTTCCCCAGGCCATGGACAACGTCGGCACCCGACTCCGCGTGATACCGATGAGGATCGCAGCAGTGATGGCCTGGCCGGTCACGTTGGCGATGGTGGCCCCGAACGCCCCGTAGGGCGGGACCAGGGCGAAAGCCAGACCGAGATCGAAGACGCCACCGATGGCCACGGCCACGAGGGGCACCCCGAGCCGACCGAAACCGCCCCAGTAGATGTTCAGCAGGTCATAGACCGGCACGAAGATCACCAGAAGCGCCATCCACGAGACCAGGCGGCCGGCCTCTGCGAAGTCCTGGCCGTACAGCATGGTCACCAGACGCGGACCCAGAACCGCGATTCCTGCGGTCAGCGGCAGTGCCACCATCGCCGCGACCCGGACCGCCGGTGTCAGATGCCGGTTCACCACGTCACCCCGACCGGCACCGGCTTGGGACGCGAGCGACGGCAGGATCGCGGTCATCATCGAATCGGGGATCATGATCACCGACGTCACCACCATGTAGGGGATGGAGTACATCGCCAGCTGTTCCTTGGTCGAGAACGCCCCTAGGAAGACGAATTCGATACGCCGTGCCACCACCTGAACCAGGAGCTCCGTCAGCAGGTAGAGGCCCCAGATCCGCAGCAACTGCCGTGGGAGGGCCGGTAGCAGCGGGCCGTCGACCGGGTCCGCCAACCGCCACACCATGATCGTCAAGACGATGGCTGCTGCCGCGTTCGCGGCGAATACCCCGACGATGCCGAAGCCGTAGACCACCGCCACCACAGCCAGGATCTGAGCCAGTAGTTGGGTGACCAGGCGACGTTGGGCGACCCGGCGCCAACCGGTGGCGGCGATGATCCGGGTGGAGTAGGCCCAGCCGATGGCGTTGATCGCCGCCGTCGCGCTCACGAAATACCACGCCGAGGGGTATTCGCTGAAGACCGAGAAGCCGAGCAGGACGATCGCGGAGATGACGCCCCCGGTCACCTGCCCCCACATGGTCCACCGCGCAACGGCGTTGTATCCCGCCGTGTCCGACGCTCCCTTCGCCGTGGCCATCGTCTGGATACCCGCCCGGACCAGGGTCTGGATCAGCAGCGCGACCAGAAGCCCTTCCACATACGAGATCCAGCTCTGCTCGCCGAGTTCGGTAGGTCCCAGGAACCGGCCGATGACGATCGACACCACGGTCGTTCCGACCAGCGGGATCACCATCTGGGCCGAGTTCCACATCCCCGCGATCAAGGTGGCCGATCGGCCCATCAACTCCTGGTCCTCGAGCGCCGCATCCTGGCGCTCGGCGTCCGTGGGCTGGTCGTCGACGGCCCGATGGGGCTTGTTGCCGGACGGGTCATTCATGGGAGCTGTCACCGGCCGAACGCATGGGCCCGGGTGATGACGGCGGCGAACCGGCTCATCTCGGTGTCGAAGTCGTGGTTCCGTTCGACCCAATCGTGCCCTCGACGCCCCTCGGCCTCGATGTCGACGCGGCCGGTCAACCGTTCCACCACAGCGGCAGCCAGCGATGCAGGATCGTCGACGGGTACCACGGCGCCGCCGCCGGAGCGGCGCACCACCTCGGCACCCGCGACGTCGGTGACCACCAGACTGCGCCCGCTGGCCATCGCCTCGAGCATCGCCAGCGACAGGCCTTCCCAGCGCGACGGCATGACGGCCACATCCGCGGCGGCGAGATACGGCCGCGGGTCGTCGGTCGCTCCCGGGAAGAGGACCCGGTCGCCGGCCGTGCTCTCGATCGCCATGCGGGTGGGCCCGTCGCCGACCAGCACCAGCGTGGCCTCCGGGGCGTGGGTGACCACCTCGCGCCAGGCCGCCACCAGGAGGTCCTGACCCTTCTGCCGGCTGAAGCGCCCGACACAGACCGCGATTGGTCCATGTGGCAGGCCGAGATCCCTGCGGGCTCTGCCCCGTTCCGCGGGCCCGGCGTACTCCCACCCCGGCGGCACCGGGTTGCGGACCACGAACATGGGGGCACGCACACCGCGACGCACGCCTTCCTCCGCCTCCGACTCCCCCACCGCCACCAGCGCATTGGTCCATCGGGCCGCCCACCGCTCCCATCCCAGGGCCAACGGTTTCGCCGCGGCGGGCAACGACAGATGAGACCAGGCATGGGGCACGAAGACGGTGGGGATCGCACCACGGACACTGGCCCGTACGACCAATCCGGCTTTCGCGGAATGGGCCACGACCACGCGCGGAGCCACCTCGTCGATGATCTTGCGCAACGCGCGGGATTCACTCCTCAACCCCTTCGCCGGATTTCGCTGCGAATCCCAGCGATGACTCACGATGCCGGCGTGATCATGGGGTTCGGGGCTGGCGGTGTGCACCTCCCAGCCGCGATCGGCCTGGAACCGGGCCGCGGCATTCGCGTAGCGGGGGACTCCTGCCTCGACCGGCTGCCAGACGTGGAGGACCTTCATCGGAACCTCGAACGGGTCCACGCCGCTCACCACGGATACTTCAGCCGGCAACATGGCGCACCGCCCTCACCGTCTCGTCGGCCACCTGCTGCCACGTGCGGGTGACCGGACGCGTCACCGTCCCGCGTTCGGCCAACGCATCGACAATCGCGTCGACCCAGTGGCGCGGTTCCAGCGACGACACATGTCGGGCCGCTGCCCCGCTGGCCTCGCACAGGGCAGGGTCCTCGGACGTGATCACCGGCGTTCCGGCCCGCAATCCTTCCACTGACGGCAGTCCGAATCCTTCGAGCAACGACGGGCACAGGACCACGTGCGCGTGGGCGTACGCCCAGCGCAACTGATCGTCATCGATCCGACCGAGGATCTGCACGCCGGGGTCTAGGTGGCCGGAGCCCAGGTGCGACTCGCCCCACGAGGGAGGACCGACCACCGCGAGACGGGCGTCGGGGATCCGACGGCGCACCTCGGGCCAGGCATTCACGACTAGGGGAAGGTTCTTGCGCGGCGAGGAGTCGCCGACGACAAGCGCGAAGGGTTTGTTCCGCAGTTCGGACATCGCCCGCGGTTCGGCAGCGCCGAGACCCGCGCTCTCATTGGCCAACGGGATGACGGACGTCCGATCAGCAACCTGCGGGACATACGACAGCAACCGGTCCCTGGTGGCGGCGCTGATACAGACCAGTACGTCGGCCTCTGCCGCCGACGCCAGGTAGGGGCCGGGCAGCAGCGCCCGCTTCAACCTGCCGAAGTCACCGGGCCGGTCCAGCGGTAGCAGGTCATGGACTGTGAGCACGGTGGTCGCCGTCGTCCTTCTGGGCAACAGGTGTTTGGTCCCCTGGATGACATCGAAGTTCTGCCGGAACGCCTCCGATCCACGTCCCTGACGCTCCAACCAGCCCTGAGCCGGCACCGGAACGCGAGCCAATGGATACGCCCGCCGCACGTCGCCCACTTCTGCCGCCCAGTAGTCGACGGCTTCGGCAGCGCACAGGACACTCAATTCGACGTCGGGACGGGCGACCAGGGCACGCGCCAGTTCCACGGTGTAACGGACCATCCCCCCCAGGGCGCCGCCGGGAGGAACGTGAGACGCCATCAACAACCAGCGCAGGGGTGTGTCGGTCACGTCGCTCCTTCGGGTAGCGAGCGGATGAGCGGGTCCCGCTCGAGTGGCGGCGGCAGGGCGTCGGGGTCCGGACGGGACGCGTACCAGGCGACTGCCAGCAGCGCCGCGAGGGCGGGTAGCCACCTGCCCTGGGTCCAGTACAGGTAGCGCGGCAGCTCGAGCAGGCCGGTCACCATGGGCGGATACACCAGAACGGCCCACAGCGAGCCGTTGCAGAAGCAGCGATAGATCCAGCCGAGCAGCAGACCAGCCGCGGCGAACCAGATCAGCGCGCCCGCGTGCCCGTAGTCCACGAACGGGTCGCAGACGCCGCAGGGGTTGTTGAACTCGGGGTTGCCCCGCAACCGCAACAACGTCTGGAACAGGTCCTCGCCACCGGGCGAGAGTCGCTCGTACAGATTCAGTTGCTGGATGACCGGAGCGGTCCAGAATCCTTCGAGGGTCCGTAACGGCACGCGGTCCGGGAACTCCTCGTAGGACATGGCGATCTGGCCGTTGTTGTAGGCCGTCACGTAATAGCCGGCGAACCGGTCGACGGCAAAATCGGTGAAGGACCCGCCAATCTTGCTCTGATAGAACTGCCAGGAGCGGGAGTACTCGAACAGCCCAAACATGACCAGCGCCAGCGGCGCCAGCAGGACCGGCAGCAGCCGCACCCCCAGCCTGATCGGGTTGCTGCGCGATCCCGCCAGGGCACAGACGACGAGCGCCACGACGGGCACGGCCAGTTCGATGATCGCCAAGCGCTCGCTCAGGAAAAACGCTCGGAACAGCGCCAGGAACGCCAGGATCGCCACGCGACCGCGTAAGCCGGACTGACGCCGGCTGAGCATGATCACGACTGCCACCACGATGTAGGCGATCCCCACCTGGGTCAGAGTCGTCACGCCGGAGACCGGCGCGAACATCTCCTTGAGCTCACCGCCGAGGGTGTCCTGCGACACCAGAGCGTCGACAAGCATCGCCGGCCGCGCACCCCGGGCGACTCCGACCAGGCCGTACACCGCGTACCCGAAGATGGTGATCCAGAACAAGACATTCGAGGCTCGGGTCATCCGGTCCAGGACATGGTCGGAAAGCCCGGGCCACCCGGCCGACTCTCGCCTTCGACCACGGCCCAGGAGCGGCAGGGCACTCATCGCCATGAATACCCCGACCCCCTGCAACAGCAGGAGGGCCGAGGCGCCGGTGAAGTACTTGGGCGTGGCCCAGGACTGTTCGTACGCCTTGTCACTGATGGCCGCGGCGAGCACGATCGTCGGAACGACGACGAACACAAGCGCGCCGGCAGGACTGATCCACCACAAGCCGCGGGGCGTGGTGCGTGTCGACGAGGAGATCCGGCTGCCGGTCATGGGCGCGGACCTCGACCGGATCGTTCGCGGAAGGCGGCGACCGCCCCCGACAGGAAGGTGGCATCTGCTCGGGCGCGGTCCGAGTTGCCCCGGGCACGCTGCAGCGCGGCACCGATGACCTTGCGCCCCAGCAGTCCCACGAACAGGGGCGTCGACAGCCGGTGATCGGCGAAGAGCCGGCCGAACCCGCGCCCGTACCCGGCCATCTTCTCGGCGTAGTCGGGCGGAAGGTCGTCGCGCGGCTCGTCCTGCCGCACCACCAATCGCGGTTCGTAGCGCAGTCGGCTCCCGGCTTCGAGCGCCCGCAGCACCAGGTCCGACTCCTCGCCGGACAGATACCCGTCGGATGATCCGGCTCCGAGCGTCTCATCGAAGCCACCGAGTTCTCGGACCAGTTGGGTGCGGAGGAACAGGGTGCTGGAGATGGCAGTGCGATAGAAGTTGCCTCGGGTGATCCAACAGGGGTGCCGAGCCCACCGGAGCATCGAGTCGCGACCGTCCACGGTGAGTTGGATGCCGCTGACTCCGTCGATCTCGCCGTGTCGACCCAAGAACCAGATGACCTGAGACAGGACGTCACTCTCGTACCAACAGTCATCGTCGGGGAAGGCCACGATGTCGGCGGTCGCCAGTTCGAGCCCGGTGTTGCGACCCAACGACAGGCCCCGCGCCGATGTGGTGGTGACCACGTCGAAGGGCCACTGGTGGGCTTCCAGATAACCGGTACTGGCGCGGTCGGCCGTCTGGTCGACGAGGATCAGTTCGAGGACCGAAGGGTCGCTCAGCAACGTGAGCGACTTCATGAGCCGCTGTAGTTGCTGCGGACGGCCGATGGTGGACACCACCAGGCTGACCGACGGGTCAGGCATGGGCGGCTTCCCGGTGCCGAACCCGCAGGTAGGTCACGACGACACCGATACCGAACCCGAGAACGGCCCCCAACAAGGCCAGGGAGGTCATGCCCATGGTCTTGGTGGCGTTCTGTGGCGTCGGTCGCTGGACGTACCGGTCGGACTTCACCGATGCCAACTCTTCCCGGTCGGGATCCAGGCGAGTCCGTTCCCGCCAGTTCTGGATGTAGGTGTCCGCGGCAACCGTCGCCAGCGCCGCCGCCTGGTCGGGGGTCTCTCCGACGACCGTCATCTTGATGACGTTGGTGCTGCCGTCCTGATTGGCCTGTACCGGTGGCGGACTTGTCACCCCCGGAACCTTTTCCATGTTGGCTGCCATTTGATCGGCCAACGTGTCGATGTAGATCAACTCGGTGGCGACATATCGCTGCGTGACGTCAGACGAGAGGTTGAGGGGCAGGGAGGCACTACTGCCCGGGCCACCATTCACCAAAGCCGTGCTTGCGTAGTTCGAGCCGACGACTACCCCGAAGCCCACACTGGCCAGCACTCCGAGCACCGTGGCCGCGGCGATGATGATCACGTCGCTCCACTTGACACCCCCCGGCAAGGTGACAGCCATTCGGACCCTTCCGCCCACAACCCGGCGGGCGCCCGCGAGCCCGGGCGCCTTCATGGTCCATGCTGCCGCGCTTGGCGGCGCGACGCGCGCTGCTTGGCCAAGATCCATTGATCCGTCCGCAACACCGCGGGGAACCCTGCGCAGGACGGCTCGGCCGACAGCGGGGAGGAAGTGGGAGATGGTCCTGTTTGTCCGTTGTCTGCGCGCGATGATCCTGTCCACGCGGTAGCGTCCGGGCCACCGGCAACCCCTGTCCCTCGAGGTGCGACTGCATGAGTTCCCGCCCCCGCGTCCTCTTCGCCTCCACCGAGACCTTCGAGGCAGGGGACCAGCTGGCCGCGTGCCTGCGCCGGCACAAGGTCCGCGTGGAGCTGTTCCGACCACCGGCTCACGGAGTGTTCGCCAAGGCGCTGCGCCTGGTGTCGTCCCTCGTCTACCAACACGTCGACCAGTCACTGACCGACGAGTCGGACGGCCCCGATCTGACGGGGCTGACGGCAGCGTTGGCCGCCCCCGGGACCATCGCCGTTCAGGCGACCGATCAGACGCTGGAGCCGCTCGTCGCCACCCTCGCCGACCGGCCCCAGATGGTGCGGCGGGTCTGTGATGCACCGGAACCCCAGGGGATGGTGGATAAGCGGTGGCAGGTCCGGGTCGCGCAGGAGGCCGGCCTGTCCGTGCCCCGGGTGTGGCTCGATCCGGCGGCTGTTGACATCTTCCCCGTGCTGATCAAGCCGATCCTGGGTGGTGGTGGGGCCGGCATCCGTCCCGCCGCTGATGCCCAGGAGCTGGCAGAGCAGTGGCGGGTTGCAGCGGCTGAGGGCGGCCCGCACTTCGTCCAGCAGCGGGTTCACGGCCGCACCATGCACGTGGGGGGTGTCGCCAAGCAGGGAGTACCTGTCGTCATCGCCGCTTACGAAGGAGACGGTCCAGCCGAGTTCGGTCAGATCTCCAGCGGTCGGCTGCTCCCCGACCCAGCCGCTGTGTCCGCGGCCCGCCAGTTCCTGGGGGCTGCCGGGTATACGGGGATCTTCTGTTTCGACTTCATCCGCACGGAGTCCGGCGAGCACTACTTCCTGGAGGTCAACCCGCGGATCTTCGGTTCATGGATGACCCTGCAACTCGGCGGGGTCGATCTGGTCACCGGCTATCTGTATGCCCTCGGGCTGAGCGAACCGCCGCCTTCGCCGAGTCCGGACTACACCACGACCTGGGAACTCAAGCACCCCACCGACGCATCGACGGGTCAGGTGCTGCGCGCCGGCGTGGCGCGGGTCCGGACGATGCGTCCCTTCATCGGCTGGCGGGGCTCCGCGGTGATGCTGGTCGATCTGGTCGCCCACATCCGGCGCACGCGCTGATCGTTTCTCCCAGGGGTCTTGAGTGCGGGCCGGAGGACGGCCTTGGCTTCGATACGCGGCTCCGCCGCTACTCACCCCGCGGCCTCTCTCACCCCGCGGCCGGGGGCGCGGCGAAGGCGCTGGGGTCGGGCACAGCGCTGCCGTCCACCGTCCAACCGCTGGTGCTCCACGCCGAGGTGGGCACTCCGCTGGTCACCAGTGGTCGGGGGGCACCACCCGAGATCGTCACCGCTTCGAGGGTGACCCCCGAAATCGTTCCGGTGGACGTGGCCACTAGCCGAACCTGCTCCTCTCCCTGGGTGCCATTGAGCTGAAGGTGGCGCATCGTCACATCGGCGACCGCCTGATCCGGCTGTGAGTCGTAGATCATCACCGCACCGTGGACGACTCGGTCCTGATCGGGACTGGGACGCTCCTGGGGAGCGAGGCGGCCCTGTCCGTTGGCCTGGGTCAGACGAGCGCCTTCGACCAGCACATCGCGGACGCCCAGAGTGTCGAACTCCTCTTCCGAGGCGACGTACAGGCCGGCCCCGGCCGTTCGCACGGCTTCAATGTCTCGGAAGTCGATGTGCTCACCACCCACCACCGAGAACCCCCGGCCCCACACCTGATCGAGAACCTGTGAGTTCGACACGGAGATGTCGCGGACCGGCGCGGAGTCGTTTCGGTAGGAGACGACGGCGATACCGTCATCCCCCGACCGGCTCACGGTGACTCCGTCGAGGCTGCCGTCACGTGACCCGCCGGTGATGTGCACTCCGTCTGCCCGGGTCCCTGCGACGGAGAGGTCGTTCACCGAGAAGTCGTGTGCCCCTGCCAGCATCAATCCCGCGGCCGCCGACCCGTCGATCCGGACATCGGCAATGGCCGTCCCCGCCACGTTCGAGACCCGGACCGCCATCTGGTCGGCACCGGTCCACCGTCGGCTGGTCGCTTCGATCGCGATGGTGGGCCCGTGCAGGGAGACGTCGTCCGCCGCGATGATCACGGCCGCCCGTTGCTCGCTGCCGGCGAGAAGGGTCCCGGGTCCGGACACCGTCACACCGGGCACGCCGAGGGTCAGGACGTCGTCGTGCCGGAACACACTGCCCTCGGACAGCACTACGGTGTCGCCGGGCTGAAGGTCATCGAACGCGCGTTGCACCGCCGGTCCGTCGTCCACGGTGCCGTCCCCGACCGCGCCATAGGCACGGGGGTCGATCCGGCGTGGCTGGTCCGCCGCACAGCCGCCGACCAGAGCCGCTGCCAGCACCAGCAGCACGACTGAGCGACCGATCATCACGGTCCATGGTGACGCGGGGACGCCAGGGTTGCTCAGGCGGCACACTGAGCCCCATGCGGACCCTCACGATCCTGACTGCCGGACTCATCGCGGCCCTTGCCGCCGGCTGTTCGGGCGGAACGACGACCGGTGCCGAAAGCGCCGGCAGTGTCCCGACAGAGTGTGCGCCCGGGCAGACCGATGCCCAGGTGAATGGGCTGCCGGTACGGATCGTGGTGCCGAAGTCCGCCACCGTACCTGCGCCCGCCGTGATGGTGCTGCACGGTGGTGGCGAAGACGGCCCCAAGGTTCAGACCCAGAGCGAGATGGACGCTCAAGGCGAGGAGTCGGGATTCATCACCGCCTACCCGAGTTCCCCCGAAGGCAAGTGGAACTACTCCCCGGAGGGGGTGGCGCAGCTCAACGGCATCGCCGACTCCTTAAACTGTGTCGATGGTCAGCGCCTTTACCTGGCCGGCTTCTCGCGGGGATCACTGATGACGACCGAGGTCGCCTGCTCCTCGGACCCGCGCAGATTCGCCGCGTTCGGCGGGGTCTCGCTCACCGACTACCAGTCGGAATGTGACGCAGCGCCTGCGGCACCGTGGGTGTACCTGCACGGCACCAAGGACTCGGTGGTGTCGTACCGGCGTCCACATGACATCGTCGGGACCGACTGGAGTACGTTGCCTCCCCGTCAGTCGATGCTGCGCTGGGCCGAGCACAATCAGTGCGCCACCGGTCCGACCGTCAGCCGGATCGGCAGCAACGCCGTGCTTCGACGCTGGACCGACTGCCAGGAGCAGGCTGATGTGGACTTCTACACGCTGGTCGGCGGGGATCATCAGTGGCCGTTCGAGGAACGTCCCAACGCTCCGATGCTCAAGTACGGCCAGTCGTGGGCCGGGGTGGGCGCCACCGAGGTGATGTGGGCGTTCTTCGAGTCCCGTCGACTGCCGGGATGAAGGTCAGCCTGAGCCCTTGGTGAACCGCGTCATCGTACGAATGATGATCTTGATATCCAGCCACAACGACCAGTTCTGGATGTAGTAGTTGTCGTAGCGAACACGTTCAGCGATAGATGTGTCTCCCCGCAGCCCGTGGATCTGGGCCCATCCGGTCAACCCACAGGGGACCCGATGTCGGGCCCAGTACCGGTCGTACTTGTCACTGAACTGCTCCACGAAGTGGGGCCGCTCAGGACGGGGGCCGACCAGACTCATGTCGCCGCGCAGGATGTTCCACAACTGCGGCAACTCATCGAGCGAACTGCGGCGCAGGAACTTGCCGTACCAGGACAGCCGGTCGTCGTTCTTGATGTTCCAGTTGGTGGCGCTCTCGGACTCGGTGGCCGGGCGCATGCTGCGGAACTTCAGGACCCCGAACTCCCGTCCGTCGATGCCGACCCGCTCCTGCCGGAAGATGATCCCCGGGCCGTCGACGATCCGGTCCATCAGCGCAAGAACGATCAACAGGGGCGACAGCACGAGAAGCGCGAAGCCCGACACCGCAATGTCCATCACGCGCTTGAGCAGCCACGTGGGAGACCGGAACGGTGCCCGGTGCATCCGGAACAGGGGGATGCCGTCGATTTCGTCGGCGTTGCCCATCGTGGCTGTCATCTCGAACAGTCGAGGGACCACGAAGATCTCGACTTCCGCCCGGTCGCACGTCTGGATCACTGGGACCAGTTCGGCCTCGGGAACCTGGAGGAAGGCCAGGATCATCCGGTCGACCCGTTCGACATCGATGACGCCGGCGATGTGTTCCGTGTCGGCCAGGACCGGCGCGGGCAGCTGGCGCGAACTGTGGCGCGGATCGCTGTCGACGAAGCCCACCAGTTCGCAGCCGTACGATCCGTTCTCGATCATGGCTTCGCCCACCGACTTGGCCACCTCTCCCGCACCCAGGATGACCGTGCGGGCGCAGAGGTCGCCATGGCGCCGACGCCATTTGAGGAACCAGTAGGACGTCGCCCGCAACACCAGCGTGAAGATGGTCAGAGCCAGGACGAAGATCTGGTCGGAAGTGTCGATCCCGTCGCGGGTGAACAGTGCCACCAGCACCGCCCCGACCGCCGCTGCGGTCACCACACTGGCCAGGATCCTCGGCAGATCGTCCAGGACGGACAACGTCATGCGCGGTTGATAGAGACCCCACAGGACCAGCACGAAGATGAGGAGGAGACCGGTCGTCACCTCGAAGGACAGCGGTGGATCCGACACCAGTGCCACCGCCAGCACAATGGCTAGTACGTCACCCAGAAGGATGACCGCACCTGAACGAAGCCGCTCCCACCGACCGCGCACCACCTGCACCGGTGAGGGAACCGGTGGCACCTGAGTCGAGTCAAAGACCGCCATGTCCCTTCCATGGTTCTCCGCCAACGGGCGTGTTGCACCCTGAGTGAACGGTTCCGCTCAGATTGTGATGACCTTCACCAGCCCAGCTGGTTGGCAACCGCCACTCCCTCTTTGGTCCACCCCGACAGGCGGTAGGCGGAGGTCGGGGTCCCCATGGCCTTGAACAGGTACTTGGAGCCGCCCGTGATGTTGACCCCCGTGAATGCCTGGCGGGAGATGCTGCCCGTTGAGGTGTTGTTCAGTTTCACCTGGTCGTAACCATCGGGGTGAGTGTCCTTGATGACCAGGTTCTGCATCGTCACGTTGCTCACCGTGGCGGCCGACCGGGAGTTGTAGACCATGACCGCCCCATGGACGACCCGACCAGACTCGGGACTCGGCCGGTCCGCCGCGTCGACATCGGCTTGCTGGTTACATCCGATCAGTTGCGCCCCGCTGACGGTGACGTTGTCCACGCCGTAGGTGCCGAACTCGTTCTCGGCTGCGATGTAGATACCGGCTCCCGCCGACTTGTAGACGTAGGCATTGCGGTACGTCACGTTGTACCCGCCCACCACGGAAAGGCCGCGGCCCCACTTCTGGCCCTCGACCCGGGGGGACTCGACCGTGATGTCGTGCACCTGAGCACCGTCGTTGAGGTAGGAGACCACCGCCACGCCATCGTCGCCCGGATTGACGACCCGTGGATTGGTCAAAGTCCCGTAGGCGGCCCCGCCCGTCATGTGGATGGCATCAGCTCGCGTGTTCTTGACGGTGACGTTGGTCAGGGAGAAGTGGGTGGCACCACCGACATAGAGACCCGCCGCCGCAGAGCCCTCGATGACCACGTTGCGGACCGTGATTCCGTCGAACCGGCCGAGGCGCAACTTCATCTGCTCGAACGCTACCCAGCGCTTCGTCGTGGTTCCCATACGCAACGTGGGCCCGTCCAACGTGACGTTCGCGGCAGCCAGGTGGACCGCCGACGTCGCCTCTGCGGTGGCCAGCAGCGTCCCGGTGCCGTTGATGGTCACGCCCGGCACGGCAACCTTCAGAACCGCGGTGTGCCGGTAGACCTTGCCGGCGGGCAGGGTCAGCGTGTCACCGGTACCGAGGGAGTTGATGGCCGCCTGCACGGCGCCGGTGTCGTCTGCCACGCCGTCACCGACGGCTCCGAACTTCTCCGGGGTCACACCGGTCACTCCTGTCGTCGGGGTGGGGGATGCGGTGGTCGGCGTGGGCGAAGCCGTCGTCGGCGTAGGCGTTGCGGTGGTTGGCGTCGGCGTTGGGGAGGCGCTGGTCGGTGTCGGAGTCGGAGTTGCCGTGGACGTTGGCGTGGGGGCGGGAGTCGTCGCCGTCGGGCTCGGGGTGGGACGACGCCGATAGGCAGCTTGAGTCACCGTGGCAGCCGCGGTCGTGGCGGTCCAGCGGCTCGTGCACGTGCGAAGGCGCTTCGGCTTGGCGATCGTGACCTTTCCCCGACCGGGCTGTCCGGACACCGTCAAAGGCGACCCACCGGTGGCGAGCCGAGTCCCGACGCCCCCGCCCATCGACACCTTCAGCGTGGGGCAGCTGCCCCGGAACGTCACCGTCGTGGTCCGCGCCGCGGCCAACCGGACGACATCCTTGCGCTCCCTCTTGGTCAGTGCCCCATGAGTGCGATGAGGAGCAGTGCCCTGGGTGACCACGGGAGCCGCTTCGGCCGTCGCCGGGACCGCGAGCACGACGCCCGCACTGGGTACCGCGAGGGCGGCAGCGACGATGAACCGGGTGATCACACCCAGTGCATCGGTTCTCCGATGGCCGACTTGAGCGTGACGCCCCGTTCAGGGGGCGGCGGCTCTCCGAGATGGCGACGTGGTGTGGGTCAGGTCACACTGGGTCATGTTTGACCCAGATATATCGGGGCGATACATTATTTCGAGTCATCGACCTGATAGATCGGCCCAACCGATCCAGACGATGCATCGGTGATACGAGTTTCTATCACCGACGGGCCCGTGGACCACGTATTGGTCCGCATGACGTACGGCGAAGGAGTGACGGGATGGCCAAGCGTGCCGATGTGCTCGAGTTCGCCGTTCTTGGTCTCCTCCAGGACAACCCGATGCACGGCTACGAACTTCGCAAGCGGCTCAACGGGGTACTGGGGACGTTCCGGGCGATCTCGTACGGCTCCCTGTACCCGTGCCTGAAGGGCTTGCTGCGCCAGGGGCTCATCGAAGAGGACACGACCGGAGCCACCGGCGATGCTCCAGCCCTGACCGGGCGCCGGGCCAAGGTCGTCTACCGGCTCACCGCCGACGGCAAGGAACGACTGGCCGAGCTGCTCGACGACAGCGGTCCGCAGGCGTGGGAGGACGACCGGTTCGGCGTTCACCTCGCATTCTTCGGCCGCACCGACGCCGACGTCCGGATGCGCATCCTGCAAGGCCGGCGATCCCGCCTCGAGGAGCGCCTGGCCACCCTGCGCCAGTCGATGACGCGCTCGCGGGAGCGGGTCGACACCTACACCCTCCAACTGCATCAGCACGGCCTCGACTCTGTGGAGAGCGAGGTCCGCTGGCTGCGGGAACTGATCGAGAACGAAGAGACCAACGGCACCACCGGTGCCGCTGCCAAACCCGGCGCCTGAGGCGCCACCACCCAACCCGGCACCGCGCCGGTCAACGAAGGAGAGAACAGCGATGGGATCCATCCGTGTCGCCGTCGTCGGTGTCGGTAACTGCGCCTCGTCCCTGGTTCAGGGCGTCGAGTACTACCGAAATGCCGACCCCGAGTCCCGAGTCCCGGGCCTCATGCATGTCCAGTTCGGCGAGTACCACGTCGGCGACATCGAGTTCGTCGCCGCGTTCGACGTCGACGCCAAGAAGGTGGGCCAGGACCTGAGCCACGCCATCTTCGCCAGCGAGAACAACACCATCAAGATCAGTGATGTGCCGCCCACGGGCGTCACGGTGCAGCGTGGTCCCACGCTGGACGGTCTGGGCAAGTACTACGCCGAGACGATCACCGAGTCCTCTGACGAGCCCGTCGACGTCGTCGCCGCCCTGCGCGCCGCCAAGGTCGACGTCCTGGTGTGTTACCTGCCCGTCGGGTCCGAGGAAGCCGCGAAGTTCTACGCCCAATGCGCGATCGACGCCAAGGTGGCGTTCGTCAACGCGCTGCCGGTGTTCATCGCCGGAACCCCGGAGTGGGCCAAGAAGTTCGAGGATGCCGGTGTGCCCATCGTGGGCGACGACATCAAGAGCCAGGTGGGTGCCACGATCACCCACCGCGTGCTGACCAAGCTGTTCGAGGACCGCGGTGTGACCGTGGACCGGACCTACCAGCTGAACGTCGGCGGCAACATGGACTTCAAGAACATGCTCGAGCGGGAGCGCCTGGAGTCCAAGAAGATCAGCAAGACGCAGTCGGTCACGTCGCAGATGAGCCGGGACATCGGTGCCCGCAACGTGCACATCGGCCCGAGCGACTACGTCGAATGGCTGGACGACCGCAAGTGGGCGTTCATCCGCCTCGAGGGTCGCAACTTCGGTGACGTGCCGCTGAGCCTGGAGTACAAGCTCGAGGTGTGGGACTCCCCCAACAGCGCCGGCATCATCATCGACGCTCTGCGCGCGGCCAAGATCGCCAAGGATCGCGGCATCGGTGGTCCGATCCTGAGCGCATCGAGCTACTTCATGAAGTCCCCGCCGGTGCAGTACACCGATGAAGAGGCGAAGACGGCCGTCGAGGAATTCATCAACGGTTCGATCGAACGCTGACGACCGACGAGGTGGAGGTCACCGTAGGGGGCATCCGCTGAGGAGCGAGTCGGCGGATCGATCGGACCCATGAACAACGGTTCGATCGAACGCTGAGTGAGTCGAACAGCGACTTGCTGAAAGGGGCCGCCCTGAGGGGCGGCCCCTTTCGCTTGCATTGAGTTCGACCGGGCGTCAGCCGCCGCCGGGGCGGTCGTCGTCGTTGTCGCGCGGGGGGAAGATCCGGACGTTCATCAGCAGGATCGCCCCGATGCCGGCGCCCAGGTAGATCAGCATCGTGTTGCTCGTGAAGTAGTACAGCACCAGGCCGACGACGAGCCCGGCGACGATACCCACTGCCATGCTGCGACCGTCGAATCGTTCCATTCCGCGACGCTACCGTCCCGACTGCGCCACGGAAGGGCATCGGGGGAAGCCCCGCCGCCCGCGTCCGTCGGACTCGCCGATCTCGAAACGCTAGCGTTCACGACGTGGAGAAAGCGCCGATCGTCGAACTGGTGCGCAACCGCCAGTTCCTCAAGCTTCTCGGCACTCGGCTGACCGGCTCCTTCGGCGACGGAATCCTGCAAGCCGCACTCGCAACGTTCGTACTGTTCTCCCCCGAGCGCCAGGCGTCCCCGTTGGCCATCGCCGCCAGTTTCGGCATCCTGCTGCTGCCCTACTCGTTCATCGGTCCGTTCGCGGGTGTCTTCCTCGACCGCTGGCGGCGCCGTCAGGTGCTGGTGTACGCCAACTGGCTGCGAGCGGTGACGACGGTCCTGACGGTGGTGATCGTGCTCAGGGGCAGCATCGGCGTCGATCTGGGCCTGATCGTGCTTGCAACCCTGGGCCTGGGTCGGTTCGTCCTGTCCGCACTGTCGGCGGCGCTGCCCCACGTGGTGCCCGAACGGGACCTGGTCACGGCCAACTCTTTGGCACCGACCGCAGGCACGGTCGTCTACGGGATCGGCGCACTCGTCGGGATCGGCATCCGCGCCCTGGTCGGGGGTGGGGACGCAGGCGTGCAGGCGGTCCTGGTCGCGGCGGCGATCGTGTACCTGGTGGCCGGCGCCGTTGCCCTGCTCATGCGACGCGATCAACTCGGCCCGACCGGCGATCGCCCCAGCGACACCATCGCCGGGGTCGCGAGGGGGTTCGCCGATGGCTTCCGCGTGCTGGCCGGCGACAGTCCCTCCTGGCGCGCCGTGGTCGTGGTCCTGATCCACCGGTTGGCCTTCGGCGTGCTGACGGTGTTGCTGCTGCTGATCCTGCGCAACACCCTCAACCCGTCGTCCGACCCCGACGCGGCGTTGCGTGGCTTCAGCATGGTCGCGGCAGCCGTCACCGTCGGGGCCCTGGGCGCCGCCCTGATCACCCCGGCCATGACCCGGCGGATGGGCACGGTCCGCTGGACCACGGTGACGTTGCTGATCTGCGCCGTCGCCGCACCCCTCACGCTCATCCCGGTGTCGCTGACGGCGCTGGTCCTCGGAGCCGTGGTCATCGGACTGTCGTCCCAAGCCGCCAAGATCGGCGGGGACACCACCCTGCAGCGACGCATCGAGGACGACCACTTGGGCCGGGTGTTCTCGCTGTACGACGTCGGGGTGAACATCTGCCTGGTATTGGGTGCCCTCCTGGTCGCCGTCACCGCCCCTACGAGCGGGGTGTCCCTCCTGGGTTTCCTGGCCCTCGGAGTCCTGTATCTGGTGACCGCCTTCTGGTACGGGCGCACCGGCAGCGTCGAACGGGGTAGTCCGGCGAAGGCTTGACCCCTTTGACTCAAGGACGCGCGGCCCACCAGTCGCGCAGGGCCTGTTCGGCGGCATCGCGGCCCATCGGGCCCTGTTCCAGTCGAAGCTCCAGTAGGAACTGGTACGCCTCGCCGACGGCTCGGCCGGGCGGGATGGCCAAGATCTGCATGATCTCGTTGCCGTCCAACTCCGGCCGGATCGCTGCCAACTCCTCCTCGGCGGCCAGTTGGGCGATGCGTTCCTCGAGCGAGTCATAGGCACGCTGAAGCGCTCGCGCCCGCCGCTGGTTGCGGGTCGTGCTGTCGGCTCGCGTCAGCTTGTGCAACCGGGGCAACAACGGCCCGGCATCGCGCACATAGCGACGGACCGCCGAGTCCGTCCATTCCCCGGTGCCGTACCCGTGGAACCGCAGGTGCAGTTCCACCAGGCGGGACACGTCCTCGATCTCGGACTTCGGGAAGTGCAGCGCCCGCATCCGTTTGGCCGTCATCCGCGCCCCCACCACCTCGTGGTGGTGGAACGAGACACCGCCGCCGGATTCGAACCGGCGAGTGCGCGGTTTGCCGATGTCATGCAGCAGCGCAGCGAGTCGCAGCGTCAGGTCGGGACCATCGTCTTCCAGATCGATCGCTTGATCGAGAACGGTCAGGCTGTGCTCGAAAACGTCCTTGTGCCGGTGGTGCTCGTCGATCTCCAGTTGCAGCGCGGGCAGTTCCGGAAGCATCTGCGCCGCCAGACCCGACTCGACCAGGACCGCCA
The DNA here is from genome assembly GCA_964631645.1 of uncultured Actinomycetes bacterium. Classification (GTDB taxonomy): domain Bacteria; phylum Actinomycetota; class Actinomycetes; order S36-B12; genus CAIWTL01. The sequence goes on along the minus strand of CAZVYU010000021.1, from coordinate 6,108 downwards.
GACCGGCGCGCGGGTACCGGCCGAGGAGGAGCCGGCTGAACTCGTCGCGGATCCGCTCCGCCGACACGATCTCGAGCCGATCCGCCATGTCGACCATGGCGGCGTACGTGGTCGGCTCGATGTGTACGCCGAGTTGGGACACGAACCGAGCTGCCCGCATCATGCGCAGCGGATCGTCTCGGAAGGAGTCGCGCGGCAAGCCCGGGGTGCGCAGGCGTCCTGCCGCCAGGTCGACCGTGCCTCGGTGTTCGTCGACGAAATCGCACTGGGGCAGCCGCACGGCCATGGCGTTGATCGTGAAGTCGCGGCGGACGAGGTCGTCGGACAAGGACGTTCCGAAGGTCACCTCGGGCTTGCGGGTCTCACCGTCGTACAGATCAGCCCGGTAGGTGGTGACCTCGTAGGCCTGACCGCCGCGGCGGCCCCCAACGGTGCCCCACTTGATACCGACGTCCCAGACGGTGTCGGCCCAGTCCGCCATCAGTTGGTGGCTGCGCTCCGGTGGTGCGTCGGTGGTCAAGTCGATGTCGGCGGCCGACAGGTCGCCCAGGACGGCGTCGCGGACACAGCCACCGACGGCGGCGAGTTCGAATCCCGCTTCCTGATAGCGGCGCCCGAGATCGACCACGCCGGGGACCCGCTCGACCAGGACGTCGACGGCGCGCTGTTGCGCCGCCAGCAGGGGCGCCGGCATGCCGTCGGTGGTCACTGGCCCAAGATTACCGGCCCGGTCGTCGCCGCCGCGGGGTGAGTGCAGCCGGAGGCCGCGGTGGTCCGGGTTTCGATACGCGGCTGCGCCGCTACTCAACCGTCGGACCCACCACCGCCGCGGGGTAATGCGCCGCTACTCAACCGTCGGACCCACCACCGCCGCGGGGTGAGTGCGGCCGAAGGCCGTGTATCGAAGCCCTCGGCGGTGGGACGGCCCTAGGTACGGAACGCATGAACCGCCGGTCGGCCAGGCGTGTGGTTATCGTGGCTCCATGTCCGAGCGGCGTCGACACAGCGGTCCCGCCGGGCCTCCCCGACCCAAGAATCGGTCCGTGCGCCGGGTCCGCACCGTGGACGAGGTCAGCGCCGGCGGGCTGGTCGTGGACCGCCTGTCCGCCGACGCGAACGCGCTGCTGATCTCCCGACACGACCGTCGCGGTCGGCTGATCTGGTCGTTCCCCAAAGGCCACCTCGAAGCCGGAGAGACCGACCAGCAGGCTGCGGTCCGCGAGGTGGGCGAGGAGACCGGGATCGTGGCGTCGGTGGTCGAACCACTCGGGGACATCGACTTCTGGTTCATGGCGGATGGCCGCCGGGTCCACAAGACCGTGCATCATTTCCTCATGGTCCGTGAGGGTGGTGACCTCTGCGACGACGATCCGGAGGTGGAGTCCGTGGAGTGGGTGCCCCTGACCGCGGTGAACGGTCGCTTGGCGTACTCCGACGAACGTGCTCTGTTGAAGAAGGCCCGGGCGCGGCTGTCGGAACTTCCCTAGAACATGTCCGACCGGCGCACGATGCGCACCCTCTTTGCCGCCCTTGCAGTCGCTGTGGCGGCGGTTCCGCTGACTTTGAATCCCACCGCTCCGGCGGTCGCCGAGGATGCGCCCGCGCAGGTGCTCATCGAATCGGTGGTGCCCGGGGCACCGCAACCCAAACAGACCCTGCGGGTCAGTGGCCGGGTGGCCAATACCGGTGACGCCGAGATCGCCCTTCCCCGCATGGAACTGCGACTCTCTCCGCTCCCGCTGAACAGTCGGGGCGAGATCAACGAGGTGCTTGACGGTTCCACTGAACGCACGGGAAACGCCCTGCCGGCCACAGCGGTTGATCTCGGCGCCTCTTTGGTCCCCGGGCAACAACGCAACTTCACGCTCTCGGTGCCGATGTCCGAACTGGGCTTGGACCCCGCGGCAGCCGGGGTCTACGCCGTGTTCGCGGAACTGATGTCAGGGGAGCTCACCATCGCCCAGCAGGGCACCACCGTTCCGTGGTTCCCGCCCGACGCCGAGTACGAGGCCTCCCGGCTGGCCTGGGTTTGGCCGATCACGCAACGGCCCGCGTTGGCGGCCGACGACCTGGTGATCGATCCGGCCCTGCCCGACGAGTTCGCCGCCGGCGGGCGGTTGTCGCGTCTGCTCGACGCGGGTTCTCGTCTGCGGGTGTCGTGGCTGATCGACACGGCCACGGTCGACACGGCTCGAGTCCTGGCCGATGGGTACCAGGTGCCCGGACCCGACGGTCCCGAGCCAGGCGAACAGACCGATGCCGCCGGCCAGTTCGCGGACAGACTGACCGGCATCCTGTCGTCGCAGCCGACCACCATCACCCAGTACGCCTGGGCCGATGACGATGCCCTACAACGAGCCGGCCTCGACCAGTTCGTGGTGCGGTCCGCCTCCCTTCCGTCGGTCACCGTCGATGACGAGGCACGCGGTGCACCCACCCAACTCGCCTTCGCGGCACCCGGCGGGAACAGCGACGAGAGCACCCTGCAGGCCCTGGTGGACGCAGGCGTGCGGGAGTTGTTGCTGAGTGATCAGTACTACCCGCCGGACCCGCCGACCTCGTTCACACCGTCGGGCGTCACCGACGTCTCGGTCAACGGCACCGAGACCACCGGGCTCCTGTCCGACCGGCTCCTGTCGCGTTCGCTGGCACGCCCGCTGGATACGGCGGCCGACCGGTCGCGCGCCCGGCAGGCGTTCCTGGCCGATACCGCGTTGCTCACGCTCGAACTTCCCACCGAGTCCCGCAGCGTCATCGCGGACGCTCCGCTGCTGTGGGATCCGCCCGAGCGGTGGTTGGCGGGGCTGGCCCGCGCCGTCGCCGATGCGCCCTGGATCCGCCTCGTGCCCCTGGAGACCGTCGCCGACGCCACGCAGACACCGCGCCTGGCGCTGGGTTACTCCGACGCCAACCGGCGCCGTGAACTGCCGCCCGACTACACCCGCCGGATCGGCGAGCTGGACCGCGAGCTCGACCAGCTGACCCGGATCGTGGTGGACCCCACCGGCTACGGCGAATCGTTCCGACTGGCGTTGCAGCGCAGCGGTTCGGCGCTGTGGCGTGACGACGAAGCCGGACGCACCACCTTCCTCGACACGATCGCCACCCAGCTGCAGGAGCAGAAGGACAAGGTCCGGGTGGTGTCCAGCGGCACCGTGACGCTGGCCGGGGACAGCGGCGTGGTGCCCCTGACGATCGCGAACGATCTGGACCGCCCCGTTACGGTGGGCGTCCAACTGGCCACCGACAACCCCATCACGTTGCAGTACACGCCGCCCGAGCCGATCCGTATCGAAGCCAAGGAGAAGTCGGGCGTCGAGGTGCCGGTGCGGGTCGTCGGCAGCCAGACGATGACCGTCAGCATCGTCCTGACCGACAGCGAGGGTGAGCTGTATGACGATTCAGCGTCGATCGAGTTGCGCTCTACGGCCGCCAGCCGGGTGGCGACGATCGTGGTGGGCGTCGGGGCGGTCGCCCTGGTGATCCTGGTCAGTCTTAATCTGATGCGGCGCCGCCGGAACCGCACCGACGAGCCGACTCCGGATCTGCCCCTGGACCACAATGTCTGACTTCGACGCACCGCGGCCCCGCACGGAAGATCCGGAACCGGCGGACATCCACGACGAGCGCGAAGCCGACCTCGCGCAGCGCGCCCAGGTGGGTCTGCTGCGCAACAGCGCGGTCATGGCCAGTGGATCGATCGTCTCCCGCGTCACCGGCGTGCTGCGCAACATCAGCCTGACCGCGGCCCTGGGGCTCACGATCTCGGCGGACGCTTTCGCGCTGGGCAACTCACTGCCCGACATCGTGTACGTACTGATCATCGGCGGGGCGCTCAACGCGATCTTCGTCCCGCAACTCGTCCGCCGGATGAAGGACGACGAGGACGGCGGTCAGGCCTATACCGACTCGCTCATCTCGGCCACGTCCGTGCTGTTGACGGTGGTCACAGTGGTGGCGGTGGCGGCCGCTCCGTTGATCGTCTCGCTCTACGCGACCAGCTCGTACTCGCAACAGCAGGTGGATCTGGCGGTCGCCTTCGCCCGCTACTGCCTGCCCCAGATCTTCTTCTTCGGCCTTTACACGATGCTCAGCCAGGTGCTCAACGCCCGTGAGCGCTTCGGCATGCCGATGTTCGCCCCCATCTTCAACAACCTGGTGGCCATCGCGACCTACACGTCGTTCGTTGTGATCTTCGGGACCGCCGTCGCCACCGACGGAACGCTGAGCGCCGGTCAGACGGCGTGGCTCGGGGTGGGTACGACACTCGGGATCGCGGCGCAGGCGCTCATCCTCGTGCCGGTCATGCGCCGATCCGGCTACCGGTTCTCGTTCAGCCGGCGCTGGCGCGGCATCGGTTTGGGCAAGGCCGGTCGGCTCGCGGGCTGGACGATCGGTCTGGTGGCAGTGACCCAGGCCGCCTTCGTGGTCATCAGCCGGCTGGCGACGCAGGCCAACGTCAACGCGGCCGACACGGGGGAAGCCCCCGCCGGGCTGTTCACGTACACCAACGCCTACCTGGTGTTCATGATCCCGCACGGGATCGTGACGGTGTCCATCGTGACCGCCCAACTGCCCGGCCTCTCCCGACTGGTCCATGCACGGGAACTGCGCGCCGCGGGCAGCGACATCGGCCACACCATGCGGCTCGTGGCCCTGGTGATCGCCCCGCTGGCACTGGGCTTGGCGTTGGGTGCCCAACCGCTGTCGGCCCTTCTGTTCAACTACGGGGCCGCGAGTGCGGAGCAGGCCTCCCAGTTGGGTGTGGTGATCGCCATCTTCATGAGCGGGCTCCTGCCGTTCACGCTCTACTACGTGCTGCAACGGGGCTGGTACGCCAACGAGGACACCCGCACCCCGTTCTTCTTCGCCGTCCTGATGAACGTGGTGCTCGTCGTCCTGGCGCTCTTCTTCTTCTCCCGTGCCGCACCCGGCGCCGGCCAGGTGAATGCCCTGGCCACGGCCTACGCGATCTCCTGTCTGGTGACGTTCGTGGTGGCGTGGCCCGTGCTGCGGCGCACCTACGGGTACCTGGACTCCCGGACGACGCTGACCACACTGCTCCGCATCGCGGTGGCGTCAGTGGTCGCCGTGATCGCCGTGATCGTCGTGGTGCGGTTCGGCGTCGGGCCGTTCGTCCTCGGTTCGGGGAAGTTGGTGGCATTGCTGCATCTGGTCGTGATCGGGGTCACGGCCCTGGTGGTGTTCGGTCTGGCGGCATGGCTGCTACGGATCCGCGAGATGCACGAACTCGTCGGTTGGGGCGCCGGAGTCCTGCGCCGGGTGCGCCGCTGACGTAACGGCCTCAAGGTTTCAGCGTCGGAATCCGATCAGCGCATCATGATCAGGGCGCACGATCAGCGGGGCGGCATCGTCGTGGGCTGGCTGCTCAAGATCGTGCTCGTGATCGGCATCATCGGGCTCGTGGCCTACGACCTGGTGTCGATCGCCTACACCAAGGTCGCCACTTCCGACGACGCCCGCTACATCGCCCTCGGCGCGTCCGAGGCGATCGTGCTCACTCACGCCGACAACGACGAAGCCATCGAAATGGCCCGTACCCGCGCGGAGTCCCGCGGTGTGACCCTGGGGAAGAAGGACATCGTCATCACCCCGGAGCGCACGGTGTCGGTCCACGTGCATCGCACGGCCAACACCCTGTTCGTGAGCCGCATCGGTCCGCTCCAGAAGTACGGCGTCGTCGACGAGACCTACGCGACCCCCGCCCTGGGCTAGCCCGCCCGGCCCCCCGCCGCGGGTGAGTAGCCCGCTCGACCCCCCCCGCCGCGGGGTGAGTAGCGGCGCAGCCGCGTATCGAAGCCAAGGCGGAGTTCGGCCCGCACCAGCAGACCACCCCGGGTACGAACCGACCTGAGCGGGCTTCGATACACCGCCTGACGGCGGCACTCACCCCGCAGAGTTCAGGCCGCGAACAAGAAGCGGCACAAGGCCGACTCGCCTACCCGCCGCGGGGTGAGTAGCGGCGCAGCCGCGTATCGAAGCCAAGGCCGAGTTCGACCCGCACCAGCAGACCACCCTGGGTACGAGCCGATCTGAGCGGGCTTCGATACACCGCCTTCGGCGGCACTCACCCCGCAGAGTGCGGCA
>CAZVYU010000020.1:0-29564 GCA_964631645.1 uncultured Actinomycetes bacterium | reverse complement strand
ACCACAACCCGTCGGGCGCGGTCGGTAAACCGTTCGAACATCGTTCACGCTCCTGTCGCAGGGTTCTTTGGATGCTAACGCCGCCGGACGACAGGCGGTTCCCGAAGCGGGACGAATCCGCTACGCCAAGCGTGAACATGCCCGGGATCCGCCCAGGAGGCACCGGCAACGATCATCGCCTATCCTGACGCTCGGCCCGTTCGGCCTGACCACTTCTCCGGAGGATCTCCTTGTACCTGCATCTGCTCCTGCCCGACCGCGCCCAGGTGGACCAACTGTTCGACGTCAGGATGCCCGGCTGCGTGTCCCTGTACCTGGCCACCGACCCGGCCGACGGCAGCGGCGCCGCACAGATCGAGTTCCGCAACCTGTGGCAGGAGGCACGCTCCCAGCTTCAGGCCGATGGCCGCACCGACCGCGACCTGGAAACCATGGACGAGCAGGTGGACGAGTTGGCCGGCGACGAGGATTTCTGGGCCCATCAGGCCCGCAGCCTCGCCGTGTTCCTCAACGACGACGGCATCGTCGAATTCCAGCTCCCCAACGACCTGGCCTCGGCGGTTCACGTCTCGGATCGGTTCCACCTCAAGCCGCTGCTGCGGGCCCTCACCTTTCCCCCGGCCGCCTACGTGCTGGCCTTGTCGCAGAACGCGACGCGGGTGCTGGAGGTCCTTCCGTCCGGCGATCCGGTGCCGGTGCGGGTCCCCGACCTGCCCAGCGACGCCGTCGACGCCGTGGGTGTGCCCTCGATCAGCGGCCGCAAGCCCCACGGTCGGGTGCAGGGTGGCGAGGGTCAGAAGATGCGACTGGGCCAGTTCAGCCGGGCCGTGGACCAGGCGCTGCGGCCGGTGCTGATCGGCCGTGAGGTTCCGCTCGTGCTGGCCGCGACCCGTTCCCTGGCCGACATCTACCGCCAGTGGAACACCTACCCCGGACTCGTGGGCACGACGATCGAAGGCAATCCGGAGTCGTTGTCCGACGGCGAACTCGCCGCGCGCGCCCGAGAGGTGATCGACGAGGTCCACGCGGAAGCGCTGCGGGAGGCACAGGCCCTGTTCGAGCAGCGCACCGGCGCCGGACGCACGACCACGGACGTCGCCGACACCGCGCGGGCCGCGACCTACGGCATGGTCGACACGGTGTTCGTGGACCTGGACGGCTCGGTTCCCGGAACCGTCGACGACGAGTCGGGCGCCGTCACCTTCGCGCCGGAGGACGACGCGGTTGCTTACGGAGTCGTGGACGAGATCGCCCGCCGGGTGTGGCAAGCCGGTGGCACGGTGCTGGCCGTCCGGCGCGACGACATCCCGGGCGGCGGCGACGTGGCCGCCATCCTGCGCTGGGCACCGCACACCCCCTGACCCGCCACGCACGAAGCCCGGCCGCTCGCTCCGATGCGGAGCAGTCGGCCGGGCTTTGTGATGGTCGGTGTTACTTGCTGCCACCAAGCAGGCTGCCGAGCACCTGGCTCAGCTGGCCCGACACCTGGTCGGCGCCCGGGATGTTCTTGATGATCTCGTTGACCTGGTCGGCACCGGGGATGCTGCCGCCCGGCGACAGTTTGTCCACGAGGTTGGGCAGCATCTGCGACAGGCTGCCGGACACCTGGTCCGGGGTCATGCCCGTCTCCTCGGCCAGCTTGTCCACGGTCTCGGGTCCCACGGCCTGGGCGACCTGATCCGCCGACACCGCCTCGTTCGCACCCGGAGAGATCCACGAGGTGACCTGCTCACCGATCGGGCTGCTCTGCAATTGGCCGATCACCTGCTGCAGACCGCCGTTCTGCTGGATCATGTCCAGCAGCGGCTGGATCAGTTTCTGGATGTCGGCGGAACCGCCGCTGCTGCCGCCCAGCACGCTGCCGAGAATGTCCTGAATTCCAGCCATGAGACTGCCTTTCGAAAGAGTTGTCCTCGCGCCGACCCTAACGATGCGGCCCCGACGTTGCCACGGCTTCACCGAATCACCGCCGTGCGCCGCGACATCGCAGGACGTGTGGGGCAGGGTTCACCTCATGACCGACCAGTCCTTCTTCGGCAGCGCCGCGCCCGAACCCGCCCCCAAGACCGGCGAGGCCGCCCGGATGGACGAGGTCGGCCGACTGGACGAAGGACCCGAGGAGGCGGGCCCCTGGTACCACTGGGGCCCCTACCTCGCCGAGCGCGCCTGGGGCACGGTGCGCGAGGACTATTCCGCCGACGGCGACGCCTGGGACTTCTTCCCCTACGAGCACGCCCGCAAGCGCACCTACCGCTGGAACGAGGACGGCATGGCCGGCCTGTCGGATCTGCGGCAGGACCTGTGTCTGTCGCTGGCCCTGTGGAACGGCCGCGACGAACACCTCAAGGAGCGGATGTTCGGACTGTCCGGCCCCCAGGGGAACCACGGCGAGGACGCCAAGGAGTACTGGTGGTATACCGACGCCACCCCCAGCCACGCCTGGTTGTCCTGGCGCTACCACTACCCCCAGGCGGCCTACCCCTACCAGGACCTGCTCGAGACCAACCAGCAGCGCACCCGCACGGAACCGGAGTACGAACTGTGTGACACGGGGATCTTCGCCGACGACCGCTACTGGGCCGTGACCGTGGACTACGCCAAAGAGAGCCCCACCGACATCGGCATGCGCATCCGGGTCACCAACAAGGGACCCGAGGCCGACACCATCCACGTGTTGCCCCACCTGTGGTTCCGCAACACCTGGGAGTGGGGTCGCAAGTCGGCGCTGCCGCAGTTGTGGCATCAGCCCATGGCTGCGACGCCCGGAACGATCATGGCCCAGCACTGGCGGGCCGGTGTCTACCGGTTCCAGGCGGCGCCGACCGACGAGGGGGTCCACCCGTTGCCGTTGTTCTGCGACAACACGTCCAACGAGGAGGACCTGTGGGGGTCGCCCAACAAGTCGCCGTTCCCCAAGGACGGGATCGGGAACCACGTCGTACACGGGGCGGCCACGGTCAACCCCAACCGCAACGGCACCAAGGCGGCCTGGTGGTACACCGCCGACATCGAACCGGGCCAGACCGTGGAGTTCCGCTTGCGACTGGCGGGCGAGGCGGCCGAACACCCGGAGCACCACCCCTCGTCGGCCCACGGGTTCACCAAACTCATGGACCAACGCCGTACAGAGGCCGACGAGTACTACGCCCACCTGTCCCCCGCCGACGCCACCGAGGACGAACGAGCGGTCATGCGACAGGCCTTCGCGGGGATGATCTGGGGCAAACAGTTCTACCGGTACAACGTGGCCCTCTGGCTCGACGGTGATCCCGACGAACCACCGCCCCCGCCGGAGCACCGACTGATCCGTAACGCCAACTGGCGCAATGTCGACTGCTACGACGTCATCTCGATGCCCGATGCCTGGGAGTACCCGTGGTTCGCCGCGTGGGACCTGGCCTTCCACACCGTGGTCTTCGCCCACGTCGATGCGTTGTACGCGAAGTACCAACTCCTGCTGATGCTGCGTGAGTGGTACATGCACCCCAACGGCGCCATCCCCGCCTACGAGTGGAACTTCGACGACCGCAATCCCCCGGTCCACGCGTGGGCCGCCATCCGCGTCTTCGAGATCGACGGCGCGTGGGATTTCGACTTCCTGGAGAAGGTGTTCCACAAGCTGCTGGTGAACTTCACCTGGTGGATCAACCGGGTGGACAAGCAGGGCAACAACGTCTTCGAAGGCGGCTTCCTGGGGCTGGACAACATCGGTCCGATCGACCGATCCAACGTCCCGGCCGGAGCGCGACTGGAACAGGCCGACGGCACCTCGTGGATGGCGTTCTATTGCCTATCCATGCTCCGCATCACCCTGCGCCTGGCCGAACACGACAGCGTGTACGGGGATATGGCGTTGAAGTTCCTCGAACACTTCGCGGCCATCACCGACGGAATGGCCGATGTCACCATGTGGGACCCCACCGACGGCTACTTCTACGATCAGCTCGTCCTGCCGGACGGGACCCGACAGCCGCTGCGCGTGCGCAGCATCGTCGGCCTGATCCCGGTCTTGGCGGCGGCCTACATCCCGGGCGTCGCGCATCTGGAACAGGCGCAGAAACTGCGCCGCCGCTTCTTCAAGTTCATGAGCAAGCGCGACATCGCCGAAGCGGACATGGGCCGTTCCGGATTCGTGTCCACCGAATGGAACGCGGAGGACGGCCACTGGCGCATCCTGTTGACCGTGGTGGACCCGGAGCGATTGCGGCGCGTGCTGGGCGACGCCCTCAGCGAGGAGTCGCTGCTGTCCCCCTACGGCCTGCGGTCGCTGTCCAAGCGACACGAGCAACAGCCCTTCTCGATCACCATCGACGGCACCGATTACACGATCGACTACGAGCCGGCGGAGTCCCGCACCGCGATGTACGGCGGCAACTCGAACTGGCGCGGCCCGGTGTGGTTCCCGATCAACCACCTGGTCATCGAGTCGCTCGAGCGGTATCACATGTATCTGGGCGACGACTTCACCGTGGAATGCCCCACCGGCTCGGGAACGCTCATGAATCTGCGTCAGGTGGCCGACGAGCTACGTCATCGGCTGGTGTCGTTGTTCCTGCCGGACGCCACCGGCCGACGGCCCTGCAACCGGCGGTATCCGCTCCTGGACGCCGACGGTTGGAACGAACGAGTGGCGTTCAACGAGTACTTCGACGGCGACGACGGCGCCGGACTCGGTGCTGATCATCAGACCGGGTGGACCGGACTGGTCGCAGATCTGATCATCGGCCGGAAGGGCTGATCACTACCCCCTTCGGGCGAACCATCCGCCCAAGTCGGACATTGGGTCGTCCGGGCGAGAAACCTCAAGTATCAGAGGGCCACACTCGAAAGGACTCCTGAAGCGGACGCTTCGCAGATGGCGGTGGATGTGATGAGCAGTCTGTGGGAAGACGCGACCGGTGACTGGGTGACTGCAGTCCCGGAGCGCGAGGATGTGGTCCTCTCGGTGGCGCACAAGATCGTGCTGCTGGTGGGAATCGTGGGCCTGATCATCGGGCTGTGGGCCTTGACGGCCCCCAGCACGCTGACGCAGACCGACGCGACGTTGGCCCCGATCGGAGCCGGGGCGCAACAACAGACCCGGCCGCTGTCGATCAGCGAACCGGGGCAGAACGGCCAGCCCTGATCCGGGTCAGCCGGCCGGCGTCAGGGCGAACAGTTTGATCTCGCGGCCGGCTCGGCCCCGGTAGGCGTTGTACGCCGGCCAGATGTCGTACATCGCCTGCCAGATCCGCTCCCGCTCATCGGGGTCGGTGACCATACGGGCGACCATCGGGGTGGCGACCCCATCCACATCGAACACCGCCTCGGGGTTCGCCTCCAGGTTGAGCGCCCACGCCGGATGGTGGCTCTGCCCGAAGTTGGATCCCACCAGCACGATCTGGTCGCCGACCTGGCCGTACAGCAGTGTCACGGTGCGCTGCTGGCCCGACTTGCGCCCGGTCGTGGTCAGCAGGCACTGGGGTAGCCCGTAGTTGCCGAGCAGGCCGAACTTGCCGCCGGTGCGCTTCACCACCTTGGCGTCCAGTGGCGCCATCCGGGCAGCCGTCCACGCGAACCACTTCTGATGACCCAGCCAGCGCATGACGTCGCGGTACTTCATGGCCCCAGCCTAGGTGGGCTCCGGTCGACTCTGACCCCGGAGGTCGCCACACTCGGGCCATGCCCGTGTACGCCGCCGACCGAGTCCTCACCCCAGAGCGTGTGATCGAGCGCGGCTGGGTCGCGGTCGAAAACGGTGTCGTGACCCACGTCGGTCGTACGGCACCGCCGGAGTCGGCGGTCCGCCTGACCGGGACGCTGACCCCGGGCTTTGTCGACATGCACTGCCATGGCGGAGCTGGAGCGTCGTTCGAGTCCGCCGATCCGGAGCAGGTGATCGCCGCAGCAGCACTCCACCGCACCCACGGCACGACAACGTTGATCGCGTCACTGGTGTCGGCGCAGGAGGACACCCTGCAGCAACAGGTGCGTGCCCTGGTGCCGATGTGCCAGGACGGCGTGATCGCCGGTATTCACCTGGAGGGCCCGTGGTTGGCCGAACGCTACAAGGGCGCGCACGACCCGACTGCGCTTCGCGACCCAAGCGCCGGCGAGTTGGATCGGTTGATCACCGCCGGGGCGGGTTCGATCAAGATGATCACCTTCGCCCCTGAACGCTCCGGCGCCCTGGACACGATCCGCGCCTGTGTCGCCCAGGGCGTGGTCGCCGCGATCGGTCACACCGACGCCAGCTACCGCCAGGTGGCCGAGGCGATCGATGCGGGCGCCACGGTGGCGACCCATCTGTTCAACGCGATGCGCCCGGTGCACCACCGCAAGGGCGGACCGGTGGCCGCGCTGTCCGAGGCGCACGGGGTCACGGTCGAGTTGATAGCAGACGGCGTGCACCTGTCGGCGCCGATGCTCGGATTCGCCCGTCGCGGCGCCGAGGACCGCGTGGCGCTGGTCACCGACGCCATGGCAGCAGCCGGATGCGGCGACGGGAACTACGAACTGGGCAGCCTCGGCGTGACCGTGTCCGACGGAGTCGCGCGACTGGTCGACGGCGGCGCCATCGCCGGTTCGACGCTCACCATGGACGCCGCGGTGCGGTACTACGCGCAGGCCACCGGTGCCGGGGTACCGGCGGCGGTGACGGCTGCGACCAGCACTCCCGCTCGGGCCCTGGGTCTGACCGCGGGATCGATCGCCCCAGGTCGCGCCGGCGACTTCGTCCTGCTCGATGACACCTTGGCAGTCACTGGTGTGTGGCGCGCGGGAGTCCCGGTGTGACCGGGCGGCCACTCAGCCGGCGGTCGTGGCGTTGGCGGGGTCGAGGGTTGCGATGACGCTGAGATTGCGGAAGCGCTCGGCGTAGTCCAGGCCGTAGCCGACGACGAACGCGTTGGGGATGTCGAACCCGACGTACTTGATGTCCAGTTCGACCTGCAGCGCCTCGCGTTTGCGCAGCAGCGCGCAGACCTCGAGGCTCGCGGGGTGGCGGGCCGACAATGTCCGCAACAGCCACGACAGCGTCAGACCGGAATCGATGATGTCCTCGACCAGCACGACGTGGCGACCCTCGAGCGGGATGTCCAGATCCTTCATGATCCGGACCACGCCCGACGACTGCGTCCCGTATCCGTAGGACGAGACGGACATGAAGTCCATCTCGACCGAGCACGGCATGGCCCGAGCCAGGTCGGCCATGAACATGACCGCACCTTTGAGCACTCCGACGAACAGCACCCGTTCGCCCTCGTAATCGGCGGCAAGAGAGTTCGCGAGTTGCTGGATGCGGCCGGTGAGGGTGGGCTCATCGATCAGAACCTCGGCCAACTCGGTCCCGACGTGCTCAGGCCCCATCGTGCGCTCCGATCATGGATTCGTCCCCGGCGAGGATGAGCCTGCCACACCGGCGGGACACGATGACACGCGGAACGTGGACTGGGCCCTGGCCCGACCATTCCGCGACCAGTCGCTCCACCTCTGCCACATGATCGGCAGTCAAGCGATCGGGCGGCGCTCCCGCTTCGATCAGGCAACGGCGTAGCACGCGGGACCGGACCGCCAGGGGAAGGGCGGCCAGCCCGTCCACGGGGAACCCGGCGGCACTCAGCAGGGCGAACTCACGGCCGGCCCACTCGTCCAGGGCGTCGGCATCGGCGCGCGCCAACCGGGCTGTCCGGACCAGAGCGGCGCACACCCCCGGTCCGAGTTCGGCCTCCAGCACCGGAAGCACCCGGGATCGCACCCGCACCCGGGTGAACCTGGGATCGGCGTTGTGGGGGTCGGTCCAGGCGGTCAGCCCGGACTCCGCCAGCGCCGCCGCCAGGTCGGCCCGCGACAGGTCGAGCACCGGGCGCCGGAACAGACCGCGCCGGTGGGGCATACCGGCCAACGATCGGACTCCACTGCCGCGGGCCAGTCCGAGCAGCACCGTCTCGGCCTGGTCGTCGGCGGTGTGGGCCAACAAGAGGGCCGCGGCCCCACACTCGGTGGCGACCCGGGTCAGGGCGTCATAGCGGGCGGTGCGGGCGTCGGCCTCAGGTCCGGCTCCGGTCGCGGTGACCCGGACCCGGCGGACGAGCACGGGATCCAGTCCCAGGTCGCGGCACTGGTTCGCCGCCCGGTCGGCGACTTGCGCCGAGCCCTCCTGCAGCCCGTGGTCGACGACGACCGCTCCCACCCGGCGCCGGGTGGCCGCTGCTGCCGCAGCCAATGCGAGCGAATCGGGACCTCCGGAACATGCGACGAGCACGGGCTGGTCGTTCGCCAGGTCCGCCAGCGCGGCGTCGACCCGGCGGCGAACCTGGTGGAGCGCCGGACCCAGCCGGGTCATTCCACCACCCGTTCGACCCACTGGGCCGGATCGGCGATTTCGGCCATCGTGGGCAACGTCTGCGGCGACGTCCAGACCCGGTTGAAGCCCTCGACCCCCACCCGCTCGACCACCCCCGTGACGAACCGCCGGCCGTCGGTGTACTGCCGCAGTTTGGCGTCCATCCCCATCAGTCGGCGCAACAGTCCGTCGGCGGCCCCGGGTTGTTCACGCCGCGCGTCGAATCTGCTTCGGATGGTGTCCAGCGACGGGATCACCGCGGGGCCCACCGCGTCCATGACGTAGTCCGCGTGCCCCTCCAGCAGCGACATGAAGGCCGTGAGCCGTTCGAAGACCAGTCGCTGTGAGGGCGTCTGAGCCGCGTCGATGATGCTGGCGCCCGAAGCCCCGCGCAGCACCTTCACCACGGCCACCGATACCGCCCCCAGCCGTTTCAGCGCTTCGCCGTTGCTCAGTTCGACACCTGCGAGGAACGTGTCCACCTCGGCCTGGAAGTGCCCCTTCAGCCACGGCGTAGCACCGAACTGCACCCGGTGAGTCTCCTCGTGCAGGCACACCCATTGCCGGAAGTCCTGCTCGGGGACCTCCAGTTGGCGTTCGGCCGCCACGATGTTCGGCGCCACCAGCAGCAAGCGTCCCGGCTGGCCGACGGGGGTGATCGCCTCGTACTGGCCCAGCACCTTCGTGGCCACCCACGACAACATCGCCCCGAGTTGTGCCGCCGACGCCTTCCCTCCGGCGGTGGCCATGAAGGACGTGGGGTCACGCTGCTCGTCGGCCCGGTCGGCCAACGACTGGGTCATGACCCGCATGCCGGTGACGTTGGAGTCGATCCAGGCGGGCCGGTCGACGACGACGGTGCGGTCCAGCGCCGGATCCGCGATCAGCCCGGTCGCGGCACGAACCGGGGCCACCGAGGCGACGGCGGCGGCCGTCAGCGATTCGATCGCCTCGACCGCGGCCCCTGGGTCGACGGTGGGGCCGGCCGGCACCAGGCGCCGACCCACGGCCGATGCAGTGTCCCAGTCGACCAGACTCATTCCCCGAGACTACGCGGCCGGGTGGGGACCGACGCGGTCAGCGGCCGCCGACGCCCGGGCAGCCGCACTCCGCGGCAGCCGCCATGATTTTGTCGATCTGGGCGGCCGTCTCGAACGCCGACTTGGCCTCGTTGCCGATGGACGCGAACGCCATGACCCGACCGCTGCGTGACTGCACGAACCCGGCCAGCGCGCTCACGTAGTTCAGGGTGCCCGTCTTGCCGCGGAGCCATCCGGCCGCGTCATCGGTGTCGAGGCTCGTGAACCGGCCCTGCAGCGTGCCGGTGACCCCGGCCACTGCCAGACCGCTGGCGATGGGCCACAGCCCGTCCTCTGACCGCACGGTGCGTCGCAGGATGTCGGTCAGGATCGACGGGGTCAGCCGGTTCTCGCGCGACAGTCCACTGCCGTCCTTGAACTGCGCCATGACCGTGCTGATCCCGAGCTCGTCCAGCGCTTTCTGGACTGCCTGTCCCCCGCCGGTGAAAGACGCGCCGGTTCCGGCAAACTTCCCGGCGACGCGGAACAGATTCTCGGCGGTCTGGTTGTCCGAGTCGGTCAGCGCCTCACCGACCAGTTCGTAGATGGGGGCCGAGGAGATGGACGCCAATTCCTGAGTATCGTTCCCCGACCTCCCCCGGCTGACGCCGGACACCGCGATGCCCTTGGCTTTGAGCAGCGCGGCGAACACCTGGCCGGCCTGAATCGCCGGATCGTCGGTGATCGGACCCCAGGTGCCGACCTTGCCGTCGTTGACGATCAACGCCGACACCGGCGCCACGATGCCCGGCACCTTGTAGTCCGCCGGCCAGCCAGGACCCCACGAGGGCCCGTCGAAGAACGAGTCGTCGACCTTCAGGGCAACCTTGGTAGCCCCTTGGGACTTGAGCTGGGCCACCGTGTCCGCGGCGAGCTTGCGCATCGATGTGCTGCGCGGATACACGGGGTTGCCGGGGGTCGGCTTGTCCGGGCGTGAGGACAGCAGCGGGTCGCCGCCACCCACGAGGAACACCGAGTTACCGGATCGGGTGACCGTGGTCTGCAGCGTGCGGTTGGGGCCGGCGAAGTGCAGGACCGCCACCGCGGTGGGGATCTTGTTGGTGGACGCCGGGATCAGCGGGGTCGAGCCGTTGTTGTCGTACAGCGTGCTGCCGGATTCGGCGTCGACGATGAGGGTGCCGGTCTGTTTGCCCATCTTCTTGTTCGTCGCCAACGGGTTGAGCAG
This sequence comes from uncultured Actinomycetes bacterium, assembly GCA_964631645.1. GTDB lineage: Bacteria > Actinomycetota > Actinomycetes > S36-B12 > CAIWTL01. Next base: position 18,976 of record CAZVYU010000020.1, on the reverse strand, counting down.
ACCGGCGATCTGACCGGGGTCCTGTTCCTGGCCGGTGTCCTTGGCCACGGGCTCGAGGACCTCTGGCGTTTGGTCCTGCGCCACCGACGGAGCCACCGCAGGTACCCCCAGGGCAAGCCCGGTCACGGCCACCGCGGCGACGAGGGAACGTCTCATCCGCCGCACCCCGCCCACGCCAGATTTCGGCCAATCGTCGCTTCCACTGGCGAAGGATGATCAGGAAGCACCAAGATGACCCCAGAGCAGTCTGACAAGGAGCCCCGCGTGGAACCCATGACCTTCGACGTGACGATCGAGATTCCCGCTGGGAGCCGGAACAAATACGAGGTCGACCACGAGTCGGGCCGGATCCGACTCGACCGCCTCCTTTTCACGTCGACACGGTACCCGCACGATTACGGCTTCGTCGATGACACGCTGGGCTTGGACGGCGACCCGCTGGATGCACTGGTCATCCTGCAGGAGCCGACGTTCCCCGGTTGTGTCATCCGGTGCCGCGCGTTGGGCATGTACCGCATGACCGACGAGGCCGGCGGCGACGACAAGGTGCTGTGTGTCCCGTCGAACGACCCGCGGATGGAACACCTGCGCGACATCTTCCATGTGTCGGAGTTCGACCGCCTCGAGATCGAGCACTTCTTCACGGTCTATAAGGACCTGGAACCGGGCAAGTCCGTCGAGGGGGCGACCTGGACCGGCCGCGCGGACGCGGAAGAAGAGATCAAGGCGTCCTACGACCGGTTCAAGACCGACGAGGGTCACTGACCCGAGGTCAGCCCGGAAGCCACGACACCCGGCCCGCCAGTAGGGCGTAGCCGACGAACGCTGCGGCGTCGATCAGGAAGTGGGCCACCACCATGGGCCCGACGCGGCGCCAGCGCAGGAACAACCACCCGAACACCAGCCCCATCACGAGGTTGCCGACGAATCCGCCGAACCCCTGGTACAGGTGGTAGGTGGCCCGCACCAGGGCCGAGATCACCACGGCCCACCGTCCGGGCAGCCCGGCCTGGGTGAGGCGGAGGATCACGAACCCGAGTACGACGACCTCTTCGACCACCGAGTTCTGCAGGGCCTGGGCCAGGAGGAGCGGCCAGTCCCACCATTGCGAGGTCGTCGCCGCGGCGATCTGCACACTGAACCCGGCCCGGTAGGCGAACGCGTAGAAGATCAGTCCGGCGCCGCCGAGGACCGCCGCCAGCAGGGCTCCCCGGCCCAGGTCACGGCCGGGTTGGGTCACGTCGAATCCGATGGTGTGCAGGGATTCGCCGGAGCGGTGCAGCAGGTACCAGACCAGGGCCACCGCACCCAGGGGCAGCAGGATGAACGACAGTTGGAACGCCAGGTCCAGCCACGGCCGATCGGGCGTCACCGGGGCCACGATGCTGGTCTGCTGCTCGGCCAGGGGGATCCCGCGGGTCAGCCGCTCGATCAGGGCCAGCCCGGCGCGCAGCGCTGAGGCGCCGAGCGACACCCAGAGCACGACCACGACCTCCACGCCGTAGTCGCGCCTGGGGAGCTCGGAGTTCACCCCCCGATTAGACCAGCGGGACGGTCAGTGGTTGGCGAGCCAATCCTGGTTGAACGCGAATTCCTTCACCAGGGACGCCTTGGTCTCCTCGGCCACCATCTTCTCGATCTTGCCGCCGATCAGGGGCACGCTGGCCTTGATCTCGAAGTCGACGGTCCAATCCGAACCATCTCCGGCCGGCTTGATCACGTTGGTCGCGGTGATCGTGATGGGCTTCCCGGGGGAGTCGATGGTCATGTTCCCGACGAAGGAGTCGCCGTCGGCGCGCCAGACCTCGCTCTGCACCATCTGATTGGTCTCACCCAGGACCTTCTTGGCCATGTCGGGCAGATTGGCGTTCACCTCGCGGTCGACCGTCACGTTCAGACCGTTGTCGTCGGGCTCGTGGCTCTTCACTTCGAACTTCACGTCGCCGAGTTCGGTGTACTTCGCGCCGGCGTAGCCGGGATCCTGCATCATCGCCATGATCTGCTGCGGCGTCGCGTTGTAGTGGTCGGTGTTCGACAGTTTGGTGGCCACTCGTAGTCCTCCTGATACGGCACTCATCGGTGCTGCGGTGTCCGGCCAGTATTCCGATCACAGGACACGGATGCCTGTCGAATTCGAACAGTCGGGTGTACCCGCCGACCCGCTGGGTAGAAATGCCGCGATCACCGGGCTGCTCGTCGCATGATCGGCGGAGAGGGAGAACCGATGCCTGACGCACGACTACTTGCTGGCGCAGCCGCACTCTTCGGGGTGGGAGCTGCCGGTCTGGGGGTGCCGGCTCCCGTTCCGCGCCGCGCCCTCGCCCCGGGGGAGCTTCACACGGCAGACCCGGATCCGCAGTGGCCCGACCTCCTGCAGTTGTGGCTCGAGACCGCTCACCGCGGGCGCGTCCCGCAGGCGACGACCTGTGAGTTCGTGGGCACGGGCCGGATCCGGCTCGGACGGTCACCCTGGCTGCCGGTCTCGTACCGCACGAGTCACCGGCTGGGTCACGAGTTCGCCGCCGAGGTGGCGGCCACCTGGTTCGGTCGGCCGGTCGTGCGGGGCATGGACGCCTACGTCGAGGGTCGCGGACTGCAACGCGCCCGCGACTCGGTGACCCTGGGGCCGGGGCTGGATTCCGATGGGGTGTCGTTCCTGTGGTCCGAGGCGTTTCTGGTGCCCGCGACCTGGTCGTTGCCGGGCGTGAAGTGGACCCAGACCGACGACACCACGTTGACGCTGGATGTGTCCGGGCCGGATGTCGCCGCACCGGTCACAGCGACCGTGACTTGCGACCCCACGACCGGATTGCCGGTGTCCTTCTCGGTCCCGTGGCGTTCCAAGAACCCCGAGGGAACCGTCGGGGCCGGATGGCATGTGGCATTCGACGGCTGGCGCAGCGCGGCCGACGCTTGGGCGCCGGCCCTGGTGGAGGTTCGCTGGCTGGACGAGGACCGTCCCTGGTTCCGCATGCGGATGGAGGCCCCGACGCTGGACGCCGACGTCACCGAGCCGCTCGAGAACGCGCGTGCCATCCTGCGCGCCGCGGTTTGATCGCCGACCGGTTGGGGTAGGACCCCACGGAACCATCGCACGGGCCGCACCGTCTCACCGACCGCGACCAAATTGCGATGGTGGACGGGGGCCGCTCGGCTTCTTGTCACCTACCCTTGAGGTATCGAGGGGATCGCCCGCAGACTCTGTGGGCAAGAAAGGTTCGGCCCATGTTCCGGGCGGGTGTTCGATGGACCGCCGCGGTTTCCGCCGCGGCTCTGTCGCTCGCGGTCGTCGTGCCGGCCTCCGCCAGTTCCGGCCACGGTGCCGAAGTCGGGCGCGACTCCTACCTCGCCCCCTCGGGCAACGGCGGCTACGACGTGGCGTCGTACGACGTGTCGCTCACCTATCGCACCAAGACCCACGGCATCGCCACGGCCACCGTCGACATCACCGCCTCTGCCTCGCAGGAGTTGCACCAGTTCTCCTTGGATGCCCGCAAGGGCCTCAAGATCGACTCGGTTCGGGTCGACGACCGGCGCGCGCGGTTCGTCCATCGCGGGGACAAGCTGACGGTCCGTCGCTTCGGCGTCATCGCAGCGGGCCGATCGTTCACGGTCACGGTCACCTACTCCGGCGACCCCCGCCCGGTGCAGGACCAGTCGGGTCGGGGCACGTTCGGCTGGCTGCGGACCAACGCGGGTGCCGTCACCTACACCGAGCCCACGGGCACCTCCAGCTGGGTCCCGAGTAACGACGTCTTCTACGACAAGGCCACGTGGCACATGCGCCTGACGGCACCCAGTGGCCTCATGGGCGTGTCGACCGGCCGATTCCTCGGAGTCAAGAAGCGCAAGGGCGACACGGTGACCCGGTGGGACCTGGGCACCGCGATCCAGCCGTACGCGCAGGTCGTCGCGTTCGACCGGTTCTCTTACAGCACCAAGCGCATCGCCGGGTTGCCGGCATTCACCGCCGTCGCCCGGAACTCCGGGGTGACGGTGCGCAAGATGCAGCAACGCACCGCCTACGCGTTGAACTGGCTGGTACCGCGGTTGGGGCCCTACCCGTTCGAGTCCACCGGCGCCATCGTCGTCGACGGCGCCGACTCCGCCATGGAGACAGCCGGCCGGCCCACCTACAGTTCCGGCTCCTGGAACACCAGCCAGGCCACCGTGCTGCACGAACAGGCCCACCAGTGGTTCGGCAACACCCTCACCGCCGCCAGTGCGCGCGATATCTGGCTGCACGAAGGTTTCGCCACCTATCTCGAGAACGTGGAGACGGCGCAACGGACCGGTCGGCAACTCGGCGACATCGTCCACGAACAGTACGTGTGGGACGGTTGGGGCAAGCGGTGGCGCGGCCAGTTTGGTCGGGTCTCCCTGCGCGAACCGACGATGCGTTATCTGCTCAACACGACGCCCTACTACCGCGGCCAAGCCGCGCTGCACGCCCTGCGCACGGAGCTGGGTGACGACCTCTTCTGGCGGGTCCTGCGCGGGTTGGGTCAGCAACCGTCCGGCCGCAACTACACCACGCAACAGGTCATCGACCTGGCCGAACAGCTCAGCGGCCGCGACCTGGGCAGGTGGGTCTCGGGCTGGCTGGATTCCAAGGCGATGCAGAAACTGCCGCAGGCACCGACCCATCAGGCCGTCGTGCGGCAGGTGGGTCCCTACATCCTCGACGCCGCCAGTGACTTCGTGTGGAATCCGCGGAAGAAGGTCCTCCCGGTGATGCGCAGCGCCGAGCGCGGCTGGCTGCCGTTGAACCAGCTCCGGGTGACCGATGTGACGACCAAGAAGCGCGGCAAGACCAAGCGGTACTTCGTCGATTTCGAGACCACCCCCGGTCTGGTCTATCCCGGTGCCTACCGCACGTGTTTCGTGTTCGACCGCAATGACGACGACGTGCTGTCCGGCTCGTATCTGGGCATCTCGTTCTCCGACAACTTCCGGCGCAACACCTTCACCCTGCGCGCCTGCCCCCGTTGACCGGAGCCGTTCACTTCTTGGTGGTGACCGCCGCCGCGAGTTCTGCGGTGTCGTACGGTCCGACCGCCTGCCCGTCCTCGGCGTAGTACAGCAGCGCGACGGAGAAGACGGCGCGCAGGGCGCTGATCAGGATCTGTGCCACCAGGATCACGATCACGCCCAAGGTGATCAGCGGGACGCCCACCGCGTACTTCTCGGCGAACAGGAAGTAGAAGCCGCCCAGGAGCGCCACGAAGCCGGGGAGGATCCCCAGGATCGCGACAATGACGCCGAGGCGCACCCCGCCGCGGATCTGCATCCCCCAGGTCTTGCGGATGAGAGCGACTGAGGCCTTGATCGCCTCGATCGGGCCTTTGCCGCGCAGCATGATCATGGGGAGCACGAAGAAGGTGATCACCGACCAGGCGACGGACGCCAGCGTGGCCAGGACCAGTCGCAGGATGTTGACCACCACGTTGTCGCCGCCGTTGCCTTGGATCAACGACAACAGCCACCCGACGGCGGTCTGGATCGCCGCCCACCCGATCAGGTCGGGGAGGCGCCCCACTGCGGCTCCGATTCCGGCGCCGAACGAGGAGTCGTGACCCTGCAATTCCTGGTCCGCGCAGTGGACCAGCCCGCCCATACACACCTGCGTGATGAGGGTTCCCAGGTAGGCGGCCACCACGAACACCGCGATGCCGATGATCTTGGTGCTGAGTGACAGGTCGCCCCCGTCGGCGGCGGCGGCCAGATCGGCGGACGCACCGGAGAACCCGAGGGCACCCACTCCGACGCCGATCACGATCAGCACGACGACCGTGCCCACGATCATGGCCACCACGGGGAACAGCAGCAGGTAGGGGTTGTGCCGGATGACGCCCCAGGTCTGTTTGGTCAGGGTCTTGCTCGTGGCGCTCATGACACCACCTCCTGGCTCCGATCATGTCGAAAGTGGGCCGCGGATGTGTCCTTCCGCGCCAGATCGACTTCCGCCTGCGACACCCACTAGGTTGCTGACGAACCGAGGAGAACGAATGCCCGACCAGCCCGACCGCACCGATCCTGCGCACGTGTCCGGCCGCCACCGCGACACGCTGACCCAGATCCTGCAGCATCCCGTGAGCCACAACATCGAATGGCGCAAGGCGATCGCGCTGCTCGAAGAGGTGGGCACAGTGGTCGAGGAGCACGACGGCCGGTTCAAGGTGACGGTCGGCGGGGAGACCGAGGTCTTCAACCGCCCGCACGGCAAGGACCTGACCGAGCAGCAGGTGGTGGACCTGCGCCGCATGCTTGGTCGGGCGGGACTGGATCCCAAGTCCGCCGGCAAGGAGGACTGACGATGTCCGACCATGTTCACAACGTTCTCGACCTGTCCGGAGCCCTCGTCGTCGCGGCCGTCGACTACCACCAGACCACGATCTACGTGGTGGGAGGCGGGACCGAGCACGAGACCGTCACTCCCGACGATCCCCGCGGCCTGGCGCGCAACGTGTACCACCGCCACGGGAATCCCGATGGCACCTACGAGTCGCAGAACGACGAGTACTGGCACACGATCGGTGAAGCACTCCGCCCCGCCGAGGCCGTGCTGCTGCTCGGTAACGGCAAGGGCAAGGCGAACGAAAGCCACCATCTGGTCGCGTACGTCGAGAAACACATGCACGAGGTGGCGGCACTCATCGTGGCCGACGTCCGCATTGACGTAACCGACCTGACCGATGCCCAGGTGCAAGCCCTCGGCGAGCAGTACTTCGGCGAGACCCCGCCCCGGGACCACGGCGACTCCCGCCGCGGCGCCCCCTGACCGGCGTCCCCCGGGGGGACCGCAAACCTCGGGCCAAACCGCGCAACTCGGGCGTAGAGCCGCTTCTACTCCCGGGGGCTGTGCCCGTGCCCGAGTTTTGCGGTCCCCCTGGGGGGCGGTCAGTTGGGGCCGATGCCGTCGGAGTGGCTGACGGGGGCGTCCTGGGCCTTCATGGGTGAGTCACCGGTCAGAGGGGTGGGTTTCTGGCCCTTGCTCAGGAGCCGGTCAAGGCCCAGGAAGATCGTCGCGAACAGCAATCCGAGGATGATCACGACCACCAGGTTGATGGCGACGCCGCCGTAGCCCTCGCCCTTCAACCCGGGGATGATCGCGGACGGATCATTCACGTCGATGAACGGGTACGGATACCAGTTCTGTGCCGCCCCCTGAGCAGTTTGTTCCGCACCGTCGACGAGCGGCAGCGCCCGGGCCGGCGGTTGGGTTTGCACGGCTCCATGGACGAGCGTGTAAATGAGCCACAGGACCGGGATGATCATCATCGTCGGCACGAGGTTCCAGGTGAACCGCGGCCGGGGTCCGAACAGCAGGAAACCCAGCAGAGTGGCCCACGGGACGATGTAGTGGAAGCCCAGGTTGGTGTAGACGTCGATCCCCTGCGGATTGGCGTAGGGGGCCAGCAGGATCGCGTAGATGAGTCCGGTGATCACGATCATCACGAGACTGGTCATCCGGAGCCAGCGGAACCCCTTGCCGTCGCGCGTCGGATCGGCGGCCAGCGCCCAGGCGATGATGAACGCGAAGATGTTCGACCACACGGTGAAGTAGCTCAAGGTGAAGATCATGCCGTTCAGGGCTCCGCCGTTGCCCTGAGCCGTCGCCGAGATGGCCAGACTGACCACCAGGGACAACGTGCCGATCAGTGCGATGACGGCCCAGTAGATCCGGGCGACGGTGATCATGCCGCCGCGAGGGGCGACTGTCAGCGTGGCGGGAGTGGTGGCAGCGCTCATGGAGCGAATGATCCCGCACAGCGACACGTGTCGCTCGCCGAATCCCGACGTCACTCAAGCCGCTCCCGGTCCCGCCCCTATACTGGCTCAGTCGCCGCTGCGGCGACGTGCCGCCTTAGCTCAGTCGGTAGAGCGATTCACTCGTAATGAATAGGTCGTCGGTTCGATTCCGACAGGCGGCTCCACCACACCCTCGGCTCGCGCCCTTGGGTCTCAGACGTCACCGTCCTGATTCTGCTTCTTGCCGCCCAACGAAAAACCGCGGCGGGCCAGAATGCCGGCCGAGACCAGCACCGTCACGATCGGAAGCACCACTCCCAGCGTCAGCCAGGTACCGAAACTCATGGTCGAGTTCACCAGCCATTGGAAGTTCATCCCGAAATACCCGGTAAGGAAAGTGACCGGCAGGAACAGGATCGACACGATCGTCAACTGGTTGATCCGGTTGCCCTGCTTGTTGCCGACCTCGGTCTGGTAGTCCTGTGCCGCGTTGCGGATGGAGTCGTCGACGTTGCCGACCCGCGACACGGTGCTCTGCACCCGGCCGCAATAGGCCTGCAGGTACTGCGCACCGGTGGCGTCGACCCCCGGCAGAGAGGTGGGATCGGTCAGGGCTTCGCTGACGTTGTCCAGATACGTGGGTAGCCGCCGGGCCAACGGCGACAGCTGCCCCCGCAGCACGCGCAACTGCTGTAACTGCGCCGGCGCCACCCGGTCGATGATCTGCTCGTCGAGCGCGTCCACTCCTTCGCCGATGTCGGTGAGCCGACGGTCGAGACTGCCGAGGATCAACTCCATCACGACCCCCGGAACCGCCGATGGCTGGCTGAAGAGGTGCACACCGCGTCCGTCGATCTCCTGCTTCACCTGGGCCATCACGCGGTCTCCGCCGTCCCGGATGGTGACCATACGGGCGGAGTTCCACACCAGGTGGACCAGCACCGGCTCGTTGCCGCTGTCCGGGGCAGCCCAGGTGGCCCCCACCAGATTGCCGTCGAACTGCTGGAACATGCCGGAGCCGTCGCCGCGCGAGGTATAGGTCGCCATGACATCACTGAAGCCCAGGCTCGCCAGGAACGGTCCCACCTGCGGATCATGCGCCCCATCGGAGCGCACATCGATCCAGACGAACGGAGTGTCCGGCGACAGCACGTCCTGATCTTGCGGGGTGTACGGACGGGTGGTGTGACCATCGAAGATCGTTGCCTTCATGCCGACGCAGTGTAGGGCCGCGGCAGGAGCATCCGGGTGGGCTGACGCGCCACCGCCGGTTCGCGGCTCTAGCGTTCAGAGACGGGCCGGTGGTCGGCCCACACACGAAGGGGCCTCACCATGATCGATCCGGAATCGGCCGACGAGCAGGTCATCCGCGAGGAGCAAGGCGTCGAACTCGAAGCCAACGAGGGCGACTGGAACGCGCTGGACCCCGACGACGGCGTGTGACCGTCACCGAGCGGCAGCCGCCAGCGCCCGGACGAATCCCGTCGCGACCCGGCGAGCACCTCGATCGTTCAGATGTCCGTCGTCGGCGGCATACCCGCGATACAACGCGTAGAAGCGCTGTCCGCGCCAGGTTCCGGTGACCCGCGTCCCATCGGGTCGAGTCGACTCCATACGGGCCAAGTCGAATACCCGGGCGCCATAGGTCGTGCGGATGAGTTGGTTGTACCGCTGGCGCACGACGTTGGATGCCGCATCGTTCACTGTGAGCGGGACGGTGACGTGGACGAACCGTACTCCGGGACGACGGACGGCCGCTCGCGCGACCAGCGCCCGGTAGTCGTCGAAGACGGCCCGTGCACTCACGCCGGAGGTCATGTCGACGAAGCAGAACTTCATGACCGCGACCCGCACCGAGCGGCTGCCCTCCACCGCGGTCACGAAGTCACGGACCTTCGAGCGGGGGTTGCCGTTGGAACCGATCTCACGCTGGGCGAAGCCGCGCCCAAGGGCGGGCAGCGTGTCGACGACCCGGGGGGTGGCGACACCGCGCGCCCGGTACAGCTGGTCCATCCCGTCGAGGATGTTCCAGCCCACCGACTGATGACCGAACACCACTCTGGTCCCCGCCACGGTGCGCAGATCAGCATCAAGGCTGGTGGCAGCGTGGGCCGGGGCAATCAGACCCACGAACACCGCTGACACGACCATCGCCGTCACGACCCAGCGCCTCATGTGGCACCTCCATCACTGCGGTGTATCGGCGCCCACCACCAGCATCTTGCGCCCCGGTCGGCGAACGACCGGGAATCACCCCTTCGCCGCGACCGCCTGCGGCGATTCCAGCGGAGGGGTAAGGAGGACCCCGCGCAGCGACCCCCGGGCGGTGCTGACGAGCACCAGGACCCAGGCCCCCAGCAGGAACACATAGAGCGCCACCGCCGACCACTGGAACATGGGCAGGTCCGTGTGATGCGCGAGTTGGCTCGTCCCGGTCACGCAGGTTCCGACCGGAAACGTGAACGACCACCAGGTCAGGGCGAAGCCCATGGATTGCCGCCGCGCGCGCACCGTCAGCAGAGCGGCGATCGGCAGCCACAACAGCATGAAGCCCCACATCGGGACGCCGAACACCACGGCCATGGCATCCAGCGCCGGTCCGACCGGCGGTCCCAGTGCCAGTGCGGCTGCCGTTCCGAGGGCACCGGCTGCGGTGATCGACTGCCCGACGGGCCCCAGCACGATCCACAGCGTGGGTACCCGGGCGGATCCCGAGGATCCGAAATGGGCCAGTCGGCTCCAGATCAGCGTGATCACCACCAGCGACGCCTGCAGGCTCATGCCGAAGAACGCGTAACACAGGTACAGCAGGCTCTCCTGGGACGTCCCCGCCGCCACATGCGGAACCAGCAGCGCCCCGGTGGCTGCCGACACCATCGGGGGCACCACCGGCATCAGCCACCCGCCGAACGCACCGTCGGCACGGACCTGCAACTGCGTGAAGAGCCGGAACGGGACCCACACCGCGGTCAGGAAGCCAACGGTGGTGCCGAGCCCCCACAGGACGGCGTCGATACCGACGGCCGCCTCGCCCAGATAGTGCGACCCGACCAGCAGGGTGGCCGAGCCCACCGTCATGAGGGCCATCGGCGGAGCACCGAAGAACTGGATGGCGACGGGGTCGTTGACGATGGCCCGCGGCACGTCCGGGTGGCGGAGCCAATGAACGGGCACCACCACCGCAAGCACCACCAACAGCAGGGCGGCGAGGAGCCACGCAACCGTGCCGATGACATCGAGCACGGGCCAGTCCACCGGAAGGGTCGCCGACGCGACCGCGATGATCCCCGTGCCCATCACCGACGCGAACCAGTTGGGTCCGAGTACCACTCGACCCTCGATCGGCGACGACAGGCCACCGGCCCAGCGGTCGAACCGGCTGCCGATGGTCAGACGCTGCATGAGTGGCACGCTAGCCGGGTCAGGGGTCGACCACCGCCGGACCGCCTGACAGACTCCCTGGACATGAGCATCGACGCCCTTCGCACCCCCGAGGACCGATTCCGGGACCTCCCTGACTTCGCTTATGAACCGCACTACGTGGATGATCTTCCCGGCTTCGAGGGGCTGCGCCTGGCCTACCTCGACGAGGGCCCGGCCGACGCCCCTGTGGTGTTGTGCCTGCACGGGGAGCCCACGTGGTCGTTCCTGTACCGCAAGATGATCCCGGTGTTCCTCGAGGCCGGTCTGCGGGTCGTGGCACCGGACTTCTACGGATTCGGGCGCAGCGACAAACCCGTCAAAGACGAGGACTACACGTTCGACTTCCACCGCGATAGCCTCGTGGCCTTCACCCGGCGGCTGGAACTGAGCGATGTGACACTGGTCGTGCAGGATTGGGGCGGACTGCTGGGGCTCACGCTTCCGGTCACCGAGCCGGACCTCGTGGGGCGCCTGCTGATCATGAACACCGGTTTCGGCGTCGGCACCGAACCCACCCCCGGGTTCGTGGCCTGGCGCGACTTCATGGCGAACACCCCCGACCTCGACCTGACGGACCTGATGTCGCGTGCCGTGCCAGGCCTCACCGACGCCGAGGCGGCCGCCTACGCGGCACCCTTCCCCGGCCCGGAGTTCAAGGCGGGCGTCCGCCGGTTCCCGCAGTTGGTTCCCACCGACCCGGACGCACCCGGTGTCACGATCTCGCGCGAGGCCGTCCAGTGGTGGTCGACCCGATGGGATGGTCCGACGTTCATGGCCATCGGGGTCAACGACCCGGTGCTCGGCACGCCGGTCATGACGCTGATGGCACAGATCATCGCCGGCTGCCCCGAGCCGCTCCTGGTGGACGAGGGTCACTTCGTTCAGGAGAGCGGCGACGAGATCGCCCGCGCCGCCCTGCGCTTCTGGGAGAACTGACTCAGCCCGGGTTGCGGGTGGCGTAGCCGGCCGCCAATGACGTCGCGATTCCCAGCCACGCCACGTACGGCAGGAGTACGACACCGGCCCACCACTGGGTGCGCCAGGCGATGATCACCAGCGGGACCGTCAGCACGAACGCCAGGCCCAGCGCGACGGTCGATGCCCACAGCGCATGTGGGACGTAGAACAGATAGGCCCAGGCCAAGGCCGCCACGATGCTGGCCGTCAACAACCCGAGCCACCACCCGATCATTGGGCCGGTGGCGGTGAGCGCGATCAGGATGCCGACGATGATCAGCATCAGGAAGTTGTACGGCCAGATGAGGCCGAACACGATGTCGGGCGGCTGCCACGGCGGCCGCTCCAACGCCCGGTACCACCCGGCGTCGGTGGACACCCAGATGCCGGAGCCGACGGCGTAACCGATCACGAGCAGGGTGCTGACAACGGCCGCCGCGATACGCATGCGACCAGTCTGTCCCACCCGGCGAGTGAGCAGGCACGCAAGCGCCGTATCGCGGCCACCCCGCGGACCCAGGCCAGGCCGACCTGAGCGGGCTTCGATACACCGCCTTCGGCGGCACTCACCCCGCAGAGAGACCAATCTGACAATGGATGTTTAGACGGACACTGTCCGGGCAAACAGTAGTCATCAGGACGGACCACCCGCCCACAGAGAACAAGGAGACACATCATGAAGAAGAAGTTCGCGACCCTCGTCGCCACCGCCGGCATCGCCACCGCCGGCGTCCTCGGAATCACGGCCACGGCGGTTGCCGCTCCCGCACCGGCGGCCGCTGCGCTCACCGCGGCCGCACCCGCCGCCGGCACGACCGGCGACGGACAGGTGACCGTGGTGCAGGGCCGAGTAGCGCTGACCGTGACCAATGACAGCAAGGAAGCCGTCCATGTCCGGATGGACGGCAAGAGCATCACGGGGATCGTCGAGAAGGATCTCGCTCCTGGCGAGAGCCTGCGGGCAGCGGGCCACACGCTGGCCTCGAGCCAGGACGTCTCGGGGACGATCACGTACTCCAACGGCGACAAGGTGCCGTTCTGGGGCTACAACCCCGACATCGGGTGGCCGAGCGTCGGATTCGGGGACGGCTCGAACTGGGAGCGGTTCAGCGTCGGCGAGACCCACCACTTCACCGAGTCCGGCCACCAGTACTCGGTCCACCGCAACGGTGACCTGGACATCGGTGGCGGCAAGGACTTCCAGATCTCTGTGAAGTGAACCGTCCACGAGTGCCCCACGCATCGCGCGTGGGGCACTCGTGCGTTCAGAGGTCGGGGCGATGCTTCACGACGGTCAACAGGAGCGCACTGTCCTCATGCGCTTCCAGCGAATGAACCCCGTCGGGCACCGTCATCAGGTCACCCGCCGACCCCTCCCACGACTTCTCCCCCTCATGCAGACTGATGCGACCGGTGAGCACCTGGACCGTGGCCTCGCCCGGATTCACGTGATCATCGAGTTGCTGCCCGGCCACCAGCGCGATCAGGGTCTGGCGCAGTTCGTGGTCGTGGTCGCCGTAGACCGTCCGCGAGCCGCGCCCGCTGGAGCTGTTTCCCGCCACTGTCAGTTGCTCATTCATGACCGACGTCAGAGATGTCTTGTCCATGGCCGCCTTCCGACCTCGCCACTGTCACACTGCCGCTGCGACCTGGATACGGGGTCGACACCTCACCGGACGGAGACGTCCGCTGTGCCTGGCGCAGCTGACGCGCGTGGGGCGGGAGCAGCTGTCACGCTGGACCGATGCGGTGGTTCAGCGTTGGCCGAGGCGTGGTGGCGGGTGCGGCGGGAACAGCCGCCATGTCCGCCTGGTATCTGATCGAGCGTCGTCTGTTGCGAGGCCGCCCCGGAGAAGCCGCGAGCTTGTCCGACGGGACAGCCGTGGCCGGCCTGACCGGCAGCACCGGACTGGACTTCGACGACAGTGTGGTGCCCGGTGAGATCGTCGCCTCGATCCTGCACCTGCCCAGCGTCACCGACCTCCAGGCGGGCGAACTGACCGAGACACTGCGGTGGTCCTACGGCTCGGCGTTCGGGATCGCGCACGTCTTCCTGCGCGACCGGCTGCCGGAGCCGGGCGCCAGCCTGCTGTTCGGCGGAGCGTTGATTACCATGACCTTGACCGCCTTTCCCCTGCTGGGCCGCACCCCACCCCCTTGGCGCTGGCCGCCCGCCGTGATGATCAGCGCGGTCGGAAGCCATGCGGCCTACGTGGTGACCGCTGCCCTGGTGGATGACCGACTGCGCCTCAATCGGCACCAGCAGACGTAACCGGCGCGGCCGTGTTGAAATGGGCCATGCCCACCCCCGTCGAACTCGACGTCTTGTCCATCGACGATGTGGTCGCAGTCGCCCGGGCCGGAGCTCAGGTCGAGGTGCCATCCCCGGTCATGGCCCGGATCGAGGCCACCCGCGAGGTCATCGAACGCTTGGCGGAAAGCCCCGACCCCGCCTATGGCGTGTCCACCGGCTTCGGAGCCCTGGCCACCGTCGCGATCCCGACCGAACGCCGGGCCACCCTGCAGGTGAGCCTCATCCGCAGCCACGCGGCCGGCTCCGGACCCGCCGTACCCGCCGACGTCACCCGCGCCATGATGCTGCTGCGCGCCCGGACCATGGCCACCGGCCGAACCGGAGTCCGGCCGCACCTGGTCACGACCATCACCGACATGCTGAACGCCGGGGTGACGCCGCAGGTGTGCGAGTACGGCTCGCTGGGGTGCAGCGGCGATCTTGCCCCACTCGCCCACGTGGCGCTGGTGGCCATGGGCGAGGGCCACGTCCTCACCGACGACGGCACCGGACCCGCAGCCGAGGCCCTCGCCGCCGCCGGCATCGAACCGATCGTCCTGGCAGAGAAGGAAGGTCTGGCCCTCATCAACGGCACGGACGGGATGACCGGCATGTTGTGCCTGGCCATCGCCGACCTCCGCGACCTGCTGCGGGTCGCCGACATCACCGCCGCCATGTCCGTAGAGGCACTGCTCGGCACCGACCGCGTGTTCGCGGCCGACCTGCAGGCGCTGCGACCTCATCCGGGACAGGCGTCATCGGCGGCCAACCTGCGCCGACTGCTGGCCGACTCCGGCATCATGGCCAGCCACCGCCACGACAAGACCCACATCGTGCAGGACGCCTACTCGCTGCGGTGCTCACCGCAAGTGGCCGGCGCCGCGCGAGATGCGCTGGACTTCGCCACACAGGTCGCGGAGCGCGAACTGGTGTCAGCCATCGACAACCCCGTCGTCACCATCGACGGACGGGTCGAATCGAACGGGAACTTCCACGGCGCTCCCATCGCCCAGGTGTTGGACTTCCTGGCCATCTCCACCGCCGATGTCGCGTCGATCAGCGAACGACGCACTGATCGGATGCTCGACCGCACCCGCAGCCACGGCCTGCCGCCGTTCCTCGCCCACGAAGTGGGGGTGGACTCCGGCTACATGATCGCCCAGTACACGTCGGCCGGCATCGTGTCGGAGCTCAAGCGGCTCGCGGTCCCGGCGAGTGTCGATTCGATCCCGTCGTCGGCGATGCAGGAGGACCACGTGTCGATGGGCTGGCACTCCGGTCGGGCCCTGATGCGCGCGGTCGACGGACTGAGGCGGGTCCTTGCGATCGAGTGGCTCACCGCCGCCCGTGCCCTCGATCTGCGCGCCCCCCTGACTCCGGCACCGGCCACCGCCGCCGCGGTTGAGGTGCTGCGCACCCGGGTGGCAGGCCCCGGCCCGGACCGGATCGTGACCGACGAGATCTCGGCGGCCTACGACCTCCTGGTGAACGGCGCACTGTTGACGGCCGTCACCGAGGTCGTCGGTGAACTCGACTAGCAGGAAGGCAACCCATGCATGAACTAGGAACGCCGGTGCCCGTGCGCGCTGCCCGAGGAACCACCAGGACCGCACAGGGATGGCCGCAGGAAGCGGCCATGCGGATGCTGGCCAACAACCTGGACCCGGAGAACGCGGAACACCCCGATTCCCTCGTCGTCTACGGCGGCACCGGCCGGGCGGCGCGCGACTGGCCCAGTTTCCACGCTCTGATGCGGACCCTGCAGACCCTGCGCGACGACGAAACGATGCTGGTCCAGTCCGGGCGCCCGGTGGGCGTCATGCGCACCCACGAGTGGGCGCCGCGGGTCCTGATCGCGAACAGCAACCTGGTCGGCGACTGGGCGACCTGGCCGGAGTTCCGACGCCTCGAATCGCTGGGGCTGACCATGTACGGGCAGATGACGGCCGGTTCGTGGATCTACATCGGCACCCAAGGCATCGTCCAGGGAACGTACGAGACGTTCGCCGCGGTGGCCGAGAAGAAGTTCGGCGGCAGCCTGGCGGGCACGCTGACGCTCACCGGCGGCTGCGGCGGGATGGGCGGCGCCCAGCCGTTGGCCGTCACCCTGAACGAGGGAGCGTGCCTGATCGTCGACGTCGATCCGTCGCGCCTGGCCCGGCGGCAGGAACACCGCTACCTCGACGAGTGGACCGACGACATCGATGTGGCGATCGAGCACGCCCTGGCGGCGAAGAACGAACGCCGTGGCTGGAGTGTGGGGCTGGTCGGCAACTGTGCCGAGGTCCTGCCGGAACTCCTGCGCCGCGGGGTCCCCGTCGACGTCGTCACCGACCAGACGTCGGCCCACGATCCGCTGGCCTACTGCCCCGTCGGCGTCTCGCTCGAGGACTGGCACCGGCTGGCGGCCGAGGATCCCGAGGACTTCACCCTGCGCGCGCGCGAATCGATGGCTCGCCACGTCGAGGCGATGGTCGGCTTCATGGACGCAGGGGCCGAGGTCTTCGACTACGGCAACTCGATCCGGGGCGAAGCCGAGCTGGGTGGCTACGAGCGGGCCTTCGCGTTCCCGGGGTTCGTCCCCGCCTACATCCGGCCCCTGTTCTGCGAGGGGAAAGGGCCGTTCCGGTGGGCTGCGTTGTCCGGTGACCCGAAGGACATCGCGGTCACGGATCGCGCGGTGCTGGATTTGTTCCCGGACAACGAGCCGTTGCATCGGTGGATCACTGCCGCCCAGGAGCGGATCGCGTTCCAGGGACTGCCCGCTCGTATCTGCTGGCTGGGCTACGGCGAACGGGACAAGGCGGGACTGGCGTTCAACGACCTCGTCGCATCCGGCGAGGTCAGCGCCCCCATCGCCATCGGACGTGACCACCTGGACTGCGGGTCGGTCGCTTCGCCCTATCGCGAGACCGAAGCCATGCTCGACGGTTCCGACGCCATCGCGGACTGGCCGCTGCTCAACGCATTGGTGAACACCGCCTCGGGTGCGTCGTGGGTGTCGATCCACCACGGCGGCGGCGTCGGCATCGGTCGCTCGATCCACGCCGGACAGGTGTCGGTCGCCGACGGATCCGCGCTGGCGGCCGAGAAGTTGGCGCGGGTCCTCACCAACGACCCCGGCATGGGAGTGATCCGCCACGTCGACGCGGGCTACGAACTGGCTGCCGAGGTGGCACAGGAACGTGGCGTGCGGATCCCCATGGATGAGGAATGACCACGCTGCTGCACAACGTCGGCGAGCTGATCACCAACGACCCCGCTGCCGACGACCTGCTGGGGGTCGTGACCGACGCCGCCTTGGTGATCGACGACGGCCGCGTGGCGTGGGTCGGCCCCTCCGCCGCGGCGCCGAGCGCCGACGAGGCGATCGACTGCGCCGGCGCCGCTGTCCTGCCGGGTTTTGTGGACAGCCACGCCCACCTGGTGTTCGCCGGCGACCGGTCGGCCGAGTTCGCGGCGCGCATGGCGGGTCAGCTGTACGCGGCAGGCGGAATCCGCACCACGGTGGCGGCCACCCGGGCGGCCAGTGACGAGGAACTGCGCGCGCGGGTCGCGCACCTGGTGGGGGAACTGGAGCGCCAAGGATCGACCACGTACGAGATCAAGTCCGGCTACGGCCTGACCACTCCCGACGAGGCGCGCTCTTTGCGCATCGCTGCGGAGTTCACTGACGAGACGACCTTCCTGGGTGCCCACGTCGTGCCGCCGGAGTACGACGGCGACCGCTCCGGCTACGTCGACCTGGTGTGTGGCGACATGCTCACCGCGTGCGCCCCCCACGCACGGTGGGCCGATGTGTTCTGCGATCGTGGCGCCTTCGACGCCGACGAGACCACCGCGATCCTGACCGCCGCGCAGGGTCGAGGGCTGATGCCGCGGGTCCACGCCAACCAGCTCGAGCAAGGCCCGGGCGTCGCGGTGGCCGTCGCGCAAGGGGCAGCGTCGGCGGATCACTGCACCCACCTGAGCGACGCCGATGTGGCGTTGCTGGCCGACTCCGACACCGTGGCGACGCTGCTGCCGGGCGCGGAGTTCAGCACCCGCTCGCCCTATCCCGACGCCCGCCGCCTCATCGATGCCGGTGTCACGGTGGCTCTGGCCACTGACTGCAACCCGGGGTCGAGCTACACGACGTCCATGCCGTTCTGCATCACCGTAGGGGTGCGGGACATGCACTTCACCGTCGCCGAGGCGCTCTGGTCGGCCACCGCCGGTGGCGCTGCGGCGTTGCGCCGCACCGATGTCGGTGGACTTACGCCGGGGCAGCGGGCCGACCTGATGATCTTGGACGCGCCGTCGGCGCTGCACCTGGCGTACCGCCCCGGGGTGGACTTGATCGCCCAGGTGTGGCGGGAAGGGAAACGGATCCGATGACCGACGATCCGCGCTGGCCCCGCGCGTCCGGCTGGCTCGCCGCCGACTCCGGGCCGACTCCGGACCACAGCCCCGATCTCGCCGTGCTCGGAGTCCCGTGTCACACCACGTCGATCTCTCCCACCGGAGCGGCGGCCACCCCCGCCGCGGTGCGCGCAGCGTTGGCCCGCTTCT
>CAZVYU010000019.1:25790-30430 GCA_964631645.1 uncultured Actinomycetes bacterium | reverse complement strand
GGTTGAGTCGGCGGTCGAGCGGGAGGTCTGGTCCGTGGTCTGGCCCCGGGTGGCGGCGCGCTGGGTCGAACCGGACTGGTCGGCACTTCCGTTGCGCAGCTCGGTGCGGGCGTTGCTCGTCCTGCCTCCCGGTCGCGGTCTCCTGGCGGCGGCGCAGGCCGCTCAAGCGCAACAACCGACCGCAGCGCCAGGCACCGACCCGGCCCGGGTCTGTCCCGGCGAGCACGAACTGGAGTTCGGCGCTCCGGTGGGCCGAACCACCGCTCCCTGCGGCTGCATGATCGTCCTGGCCGCAGCGTGGCAGGCGGTGGCGTCCTGGAGTCAGGATCAGGCGGACCGCCAGTTGATCTCGGTCGCCGGTCCCGTGCCACACCGCGAGCCGACGAGGTCGGGGTTCACCGGGCGGGTGGATCCGGCCGCCGAGGAACTCGCGATCGGACTGCGCTGCTCACCCACCAGCGTCCGGACCCGCTTGGACAAAGCCCGGCGACGCGGGCAGCACCGGGCGCTCGCCCGGGCGGTGTCCGAGGGCCGCCTCCCCGGTTGGCACGCCGACGTCCTGTTGGCCGACCTCCAGGACTACGACGCCACCGTCAGCGACCAGGTCCTGGACGAGCTCCTCGCCAAGGGCGAGGAGCGATGGGTGTCCGGCCGGATGTCGTGGGCGCTGACCCGGATGCGCCAATGGGTGAAACGCCGGGCCGCCCGGTTGCAGCCCTCGTCGATCTCCCAGCAGCGCTCCTGTGCCCGGTCCCGCCGCCAGGTGAGTTACCGCTCGCAGGGCGACGGCTCGGGGGTGATCCACGCCCGGCTGACCGACGACGTGGCGGCCCGGATCACCAACCGGCTGTCGGCCATCGCCCGCGGACTGGACGATCCACGGGACGACCGGTCACTGACCCAGAAGCGAGCCGATGTGTTCATCGATCTCCTCCTTGACCCCGTTCGTGGACCCCGCACTGACCAGCGACCCCGCACTGACCAGCGCGAGGACTCCCAGGAATCCGTCGTCGCGGGCCGGGGCGAAGAGGTAGCCATCGTCATGACCCTCGAGACGCTGCTGTCCCTCACCGACGACCCGGCATGTCTGCCCGGCGGTCTTCCAGTGCCGGCGGACGTGGCCCGAGCCCTCGCGGCTGACCGGCGGTGGCGAGCGTGGGTGACCCGGGCGGACGGGACCGTGGTCGCCACGAGCCCCACCACCTACCGGCCCGGTGCGGCGCTCGCCCGACTCGTCCGAGCCCGCGAACCGTACTGCCGGATGCCCGGGTGTCGGTCTCAGGCCACCGACCTCGACCACACCATCCCCTTTCCGCGCGGTGCCACCGTGCCGGACAACCTCGGTGGGTTGTGTCGGCGGCACCACAACCTGAAGACCCACCATGGGTGGCGGCTGACCAATCACGCGGATGGGTCCTACACCTGGACCTCGCCCGCCGGTCTGTCGCCCACGGACCGCCCCGACCTGCCTTTCGCGGACTCCGATCCACCGACCGGGAGCACCCCATGCACCCAGTGGTAGTCCGCCTGCGCGACGAGTTCCAACCGCTCGCCGATCCGGAGCGGGCGCAGGCCATGCGGGCGTACATGAAGGACATCTCCCCGTTCCTGGGTATCCCTGCCGCTCCCCGGCGTGCTGCTCAGCGCAGAGCCTGGCGCGGGCTCGAACCGACCGATCGGGCCGACCTGGCGACAGCGGTCGACGAGTTGTTGGCGCAGCCGGAACGGGACTACCACTACGCCGCCATCGAGTGGGCCGCCCGGTGGCCGCGGCTGATCGAACCCCACGACCTGTCCGGCACCATCCGCTCGTGGCTCCTCACCGTGCCGTGGTGGGACACGATCGACTCGTGGCAATCACTTGTGATCAATCCGTTGATCGGGCGCGAGCCGGAACTCGTGGCAGTCATGTGGGATTGGAACGGCGACGACAACCAGTGGCTGATCCGCATCTCGATCCAGCACCAGCGCGGCCGCAAGGAGGGCACCGACCTTCCCCTGCTTTTTGCGCTGTGTGAGCCGCACATCCGTGATCCACGCTTTTTCGTCGCGAAGGCCATCGGCTGGGCGCTGCGGGATGCGGCGGCCGTCGACCCTTCGGCCGTGACCCGGTTCCTCGCGGCGCATCCCGGCGCGACCGCCGTGGCGCGGCGTGAGGCGATCAAGGGAATCGATCGCAGCATCGGTCGGCGCCCCGGTTGACCTCCATCACCGGTCGACCGCCGCTACGTTCGGATCATGGGCGACTTCGACGACCTGGCCCGCGGCTACGTGTGGGGCATGGGGCCCCTGGACACGTCGCCCGACCTCGTGGCCCGGCTCCGAACGTGGTTGCGCGAGGCCGATGCCGCCCTGCGCCTGCCGACGGATGTGTCGGCGTCCGTCGACTGGACCGTCGGCACCGGGACGATGGTTCCCGCGAGCCTCGGCTTGCTCAATCTGCTGTTCGGGACGGGCCGGTTGCTCAGCGGCGAAGGCGCCGACCGTCTCTATGGCGTCTGGGAGTCGTACCGCAAGGTGCCTCGTCCCGCCCCCACCGACGTGCCTCACATGCTCTACCCGTTCGAACTGGTCGGCCCGGGCGCGAACGTCCGGATCTGGCAGAGCCGGCTGAGCCTGCTGGGTGACTTCTACCTGGTGCTGGCCACCGTTCCGGTGCTGACGGACTCCGCCCGGTTGATCGCGAGTTGCTGCCGGCTGCGCAGTCTCGATCGCACTGCTGCCGAGTCCGACATCGTGGCCCCCACGGCGGCTGATCGGTTCCGGCTGTGGCTCACCGACTACCCGCAACTAAGTCAGTCGCTCCCTCTTCAGTTCGGCACGGGCAGCAGCCGGGTGGCGCAACTGGCCGAGTCGGCGGAAGCGGCCGGTGGTCGGCTCCAGAGTGCAGGGGTGCTGACGGCCGTACCGCCGGTGCGGGCTGCACTCGCGTCGGTGCCGGAAGTGCGCACTGCCCTGGCTGTGCCACAGGTCGCCGGTGTCACCATCGATCCGATCATCGAAGCCTTCACCCAACTGAACACAATGACGGTCCCGGAACTGCTCCCGGCGGTCACCGGATTCGTCAGCGACATCCATCAGGCGGTGGAAGTGGCCGTTGCTCTGGCCGGCACCGCCGCGAGCCCTTCGCACGAGGCCACCCAGGTGCTCCGTGCCGCACTGGCGACGCGGACCCAACTGACCGCCCTCGGTGTCGCCACCACGCCCCGACCAGCAGCTGATGTCCCGACCAGCGCAGCACCCACGGCACCCACCGCACCGACCGCGCCACCCCTGCCCCTGCCATCCACCGCTCCCGCACCGCCCGAGGTGGGGCCGGGTCTGATCGGCCAGCCCGAACTGTCAGCGGCCGTTGCCACCGCGGACGCGGGCTTCACCGGGAACCGGCTGGTGCGACTGCTCATCTCGGGCCCTGAAGGGGTCGGCGCCCGTCGTGCTGCGCGTCATCTGGCGAAAGCGGGCGGCGCCAGCCGCCTGTTGGACGTCCGGGTGGAGCAGTGGGACACCCGCGAGTCGGCTGCGGCCGATGTCGAAGCGATCGTCGCCGAAGGCGACACCGCCGCGGTGTTCCTGAGCCGCCTCGACCAGGCCCTCGACTCCACGGGCGGACTGTACGGCCTGGAACGGCTCGAGCAGGCGCTCGAGTCGATCACGCCGCGGGTGGTCGTCGCCACGGTGGCGGCACAACGGTTGGAGGAGGTCGTCCTCGCTGCTCCGAACCTGCTGCGGCGGTTTTCCCTGGTGCCGACTCACGAGTTCACCCACGATCAGATCGCCGAGGTGTTCCACCGGCTCGCGGCCGAACGTGCCGTCACCATCGAGCCGGACGCCGAACCGCTGGTCCGGGAGATGTTGGCAGCGGTCCGCCCCATCGGGGACATGCGCAACGCCCGCATCGCCGAGTACGTCCTGGAACGGCTGATCGCCACCGCACCTGTCACGGACACCTCGGGGGCGGTGCATGTGAACGCCCAGACGGTGCGAGCCGCCGAAGCGGCCTCGTTGCTCACCATGATCGCCGGCGGGCGCACCCCGGTCAGCGAGGTCCTGGCCCAGGTCGACGCGCTTGCCGGGCAGGACGAGGTGAAGGCGGCCATGCACCTGCTCGCGACCTCCGCGGCGTTCTGGGCGGCGCGCCGCGCAGCGGGGGAACCCTCGATGGAGCCATCGCGCCACATGCTGTTCGTGGGGCCGCCCGGCACCGGCAAGACAACCGTGGCCCGGCTCACCGCCGAGTTGTACGCCGCACTGGGTGTGCTGTCGTCGGGTCATCTGGTGGAGGTCACCCGGGCGGACCTGGTCGCGGAGTTCGTGGGGCAGACCGCGCCCAAGACCCGCGCTGTCGTGCAGCGCGCTCTGGGCGGGGTGCTCTTCATCGACGAGGCATACGCGCTGGAATCGGGGGGCGACGGCGACTTCGGCCGAGAAGCGCTGGCCGAACTGTTGAAGATGATGGAGGACCATCGGTCCGATCTCGTCGTCATCGCCGCGGGCTATACCGAACCCATGCATCAACTCATGCGCGCCAACCCGGGTCTGACGTCCCGGTTCGCCACTGAGTGGGAGTTCATCGACTTCACCGACGATCAACTCGCCGGGATCTGGGAATCCTTCGTCACCAAAGCCGGTGCTCTGGTGGG
>CAZVYU010000019.1:19621-25690 GCA_964631645.1 uncultured Actinomycetes bacterium | reverse complement strand
CGCCGGCGTGCGGGACCCGGACCAGGGGGCCGGGACGGCGTCGATGTGGTCACACAGGTAGTAGGCCTGCCGCTCATAGAAGCTGCGCCATTGGCGGAAGACCAGCCACGCGTCCTCACCAGTGCGGGTGCAGGGGAAGCCGGCGTCGATGACCCGCTCCACCGCATCGAAGAAATCCTGGCGCGGCAACGTGACATCGTCCGGACGGGGCTCGGCGAGGACCGGGTCTGCCGTGTCGCGGAGTCCCTGTTGGGCGGCCAGGTCCGCAAAGCACGCCATGCCCTGTCGCAGCATCATGCGCGCCGACCCCGGCGGCAGCTGCGGCGCGACGGCCAGTTGTAGGGCGGCCGCGTCCATGGCGGCCAGCAGCGCCACCGCCCAGTTGCGCCGCGCCTTCGTAGAGCGCAGACCGATGAGGATGGGGTAGGACGAGTGTGACTCCGAGACGTCGGCGGCCCAGTGTTCCCACTCGTGCCAGAACCCGGGGAGTTCATCGAGGCTTCCGAGCAGTGCCTGCCGCGCCAGAACCTCGGGCCCCCAGTTCGGCTCACTGGCCCGGGCATGCATGACCGTGACCATGCGTTCCCGGCGGTTGTAGGACGTGTACAGCGCGGGCAGGAAGCCGATCAAGAGGCCGATGATCACCGGTCCGGTCGCTGCGGCGACGAAGTCCACGGTGGACAACTGGACCCGTCCGCTCCAGGCGAACCCCAAAGTCAGCAGGCTGGATCCGGCCTCGTGCCACGCGTCTCCGAACATCAACTGGCCGGTGACCATCAGGATCAGGGTGAAACCGATCATGAACAGAACGAGCCAGGAGAACAGCCAGACGACGATCACCAGCGGTGCGGCCGGTGCCAGCACCCGATCCCTGGCCTCGTTCGTGCTGGTGCGCCTGGCCACAAAACGGAAGGCGCCGAACACGGCGGCACTGATCCCGCTCGCGATCCGGGAGGTGGCCCCCCGCGGGACGACCAGGGTGCGGATGACGCTGTCGGCGGTGGCCAGACAGATGAGGACCCCTGCGGTCAACAACAACACCTGGGCCACATGGTCAACCTAGTTCGTCACGCCTTCGTTCGCGGCCTGCTCGGCATCCAGGTGTTTCTTCAGGATCCGGGCCAGCTTGTTCATCTGCTTCACGTGGGCGTAGTCGTCGTCGATCTGCAGTTCCGACGGGCCGACGCCGTCGGTGATGATCGCGACGGCGTAGTCGCCCACGATCCCCATCTGGCGTGTCACCGTGTAGGGCTCGAGCCAGCCGCCCTTGAAGGCGGAGGCACCGATGGTCCCCAGCCCCCAGCTCTCGGAATCGACCGGCGTCATGTGTTTCAGGACGTACCGGCTGGCGGCGGGGGAGACGACGTCGCCGGCGTACAGCGACGCCATGAACTTCACCTGATCCTTGATCGACCACTCCATGAGGCCTTCACGGATGTCTGGCGCGGTGGTCCTTTCGTCACCCACGGAGCGCAGGATCGCCGTCATCGGTGCCCCGGACCCGCCCGGGATCTGCGCCCGGATCGCCAGAAGGGCGTCCATGTCGGATTCACTCAGAGCGACGTTGATCAGGTCACGCTGCTCCTGGGTCAGGTTGGCGGGGTCACCGCCGCCGACCTCCTTGATGAACGCCAGGATCACGAGCACCTTGGATGTCGACCAGGCCGGGCTCGACCCCACACTTCCTTCGACGGTGACGTGGCGGGGGTTGTCCAGCGGCGCGAAGGCGATGGCGTTGCGGGTGTCCCCCTGCAGGCTCGGAACCGGCTTGACGGTCTTGCTCGGTGTGGGTCGGGGTGTCGCTGACGGCGACGGTGAGGCCGAGGGGGGCGCGGTGGTGGCCGGGGCCGCCGGCGGGGTGATCCGATCGCCCGAATCCGACGAGGAACAGCCCGTCAGAAGCACTCCGGTCAGGGCGACGCTGGTTCCCAGCAGCAAGCGCACGGTCATACATTCCCTCCGTGGTCCTCGCCAGTATCCCCGGCTGGGACCTCTGCAAACTCGGCGGGCAATGCGGCCGGGGCTCGTGGCAGGGTTGTCCCGAACCCCTCCCGGAAGGAAGCCACATGTCCGAGACCGCCAGTTACGTTGCCTACGCCGCCGCCTACGAGAACGCGGACGACGCGGCCGCTGACTTCGCCACTCTCAAGGAGGCGGGGCTGCGTCACATCACGGCGGCCCTGGTGGTCAAGGACCCGAACGGTCGGGTGCATGTGCACGAGAAGACATTCGCCGGCAAGGTCGCCGGGGGCGTGGGCATCGTCGGTGGCGCCATCGTCGGGGCGATCTTCCCGCCCGCCGGGGCGGCGATCCTGGCCGACGCCGTGGTGGGTGGCGCAGTGCTGGGGACCATCGGTCACTTCGCCGGCGGTCTGTCGCGCAAAGAACTGAAGGAGCTGGGCAACCTGCTCGACGAGGGCGAAGCGGCAGTCATCGCTGTGGCCCAGGATGCGGTCGCCACCGACGTCGACAAGGCCCTGGGCAAGGCCGCGAAGCGCGCCAGCGCCAAGATCGACGACGGCGACGTGGCCGGTGCCCTGGCCGAGATCGAGAAGGGCGCCGACAAGGCGACTGTTAAGGCGGCCGCTGATTTGAGTTGATCCGCGGTCGGCCAGACTGGAGGGGAGGGAAGGAGCCGCAGTGAAGGAATACATCACGACTCAGGAGTCCGTCCTGGAACTGGACCCCGCGTTCCGCCGGGTCCTGGCCACCGGAGCCCACAGCCAACTGGTCGCCATGACGCTGGGCGCGGGCGAGGACATCGGAGCCGAGGTTCACGACGACGGTGATCAGATCTTCGTGATCATGGCCGGCTGGCCGGTGGAAGTGACCTTGGGAGAGGACACCCATCAGGTCCCCGCGGGTGCGGTGATCATGGTCCCGCAGGGAACCTGGCACAACGTCCGCAACGCCGGGGAAATCCCTGCCCGGCTCTTGACGATCTACGCGCCGCCGCAGCACGCCGACGGCTTCGCGGCGATCACCAAGGCCGAGGCCGAAGCCGAGGAGCACGGCCACTGAGCGCCGGCGAGGATCTGGTCGAGCTCGAACAGTTCCTGGAACAATCGTCCGCGGAACTGGATGATGCAGGGTTCGACCCCGAGCAGTGTTTGGCAGTCACGGCCACGTGCCGCGACGAGATCCTCGCTCCGCTTCGGGCATCGGTGCGCGACCACTGGCACCGGGCGTTCGACTTCAGCAGTCTGTCCGGTCTGCCGTTGGCCGGAGCGACAGGTGCGGCCGCGGCGCTCAGTCATGCGCCGATAGTCGCCGGGCGTACCCGGCTGGTCGTGTTCGCGTTGCCCCACATCGGAGTACTGCCGGACGGAACCACCGGGCAGGTGTGGCGCCGCGGCCAGGGCGAACCCACCACCGCCTGCGGCTCCCTCATGGCGGCGGTGCAGTGGGCGGCTGAGGCCGACCGGACCCGCGCCGAACCGACCATCGACCCGCAGGACCCGGAGCAGTCGCTGGTGCGCAACCGGCTGCTGCAGGCTGAGCCCTACCTGGGTGACGCGGACCTCGGTGCCGTCACCGCGGTGGTCCGGCAGCTCATGGTCGAGGAACTCAGACGCCTGTTCCTGCGTCCGTGGCACACCGGCATCGATCTGGCAGTGGTCTCCGGCACGGTCGTCCACACCACCGATGGGGACCTCGTCGAACCCGCGCCCACGGTGGTTGCCTGGGGCTCAGTGGAAGAGCCGCAGCAGAAGCCTCAATAGGAGAGCAACGTGCGCACGGCCGCCGGGGTGTCGGGCTCGGACGCGGAATGGACCGGTCCGAACGTCTGGTTCACATCCACTACGCCGGCCCACCACGCCAGCGCCAGGTCCTCGGGTTCGTCCTGCACCGGCCCCGAACGGATCTTCGCCGACACCTCGGCGAGGTCGAGGGCCAACACCGCGGTGGCGGCCAGTTCCTGCCGGTCGGGTGGCCGGCTGGCATCGGCCCGTCCCGCCACCACACGATTGACCGTCTGCTCCAGTGCTGCCCACCGCTCGTCGGGATCGGTGACCGCCGTCAACAAACCGTGGACGACGACGCTGCGGTAGTTCAACGAGTGATTCATCCAGCTGCGCGCCAGGACCAGGCCGTCCACTGCTGCGACGCTGAAGGCGGCGGGCACCGGCTGCGCCGCGCAGGCTCGGGCCAGCCGACCGCCGGTGGACTGGTGCAGGTAGATCCGGTCGTCGATGCGGGCGAAAAGCAGAGGCAGCACCTCGGGGACCCCGTCGATTGCATGTGCCAGATGTCCGACCAGGACGCTGTCGAGGATGGCGTGCACCGTCTCGACGTCGTAGTGCGCCCGATCGGCGTGCCGGGTGGGGGTGGTGCGGTCGGTGGCCGGATAGTGATCTGCCTCGCTCATGGCCGCATGGTGTCATGGGCCGGTCGGGGAACCGTAGGCTTCCGGCATGGACGACACCGACGCGGTTCTGTTGGATCTGTTCGATCGGGTTCATCAGGCGATCCCCCCGCTGGTCGACGGCTTGACCCGCGAACAGTTGCAGTGGGCTCCGACCTCCGACGCCAATCCGATCGCCTGGTTGGTGTGGCATCTGTGCCGGGTCGAGGACGATCACCTGGCGGGGATCGTGGACCGCGACCAGGTCTGGACCGACGGCGGCTGGGATGAGAGATTTGCGCTGCCGTTCGCGCCCGGTGACATCGGTTACGGTCAGACCGCCGCCCAGGTCCGACAGGTGCCGGGAGACGCCGGACTGCTCGTGGGATACGCCGCCGCGGTTGCCGATCGCGCCCGACAGATCCTGGGTGGGCTGACCGACGCCGATCTCGCGCGGGTGGTCGACGAACGATGGGACCCCCCGGTCACAGGAGCAGTGCGGATCGTGAGCGTCGCCAACGACATCACCCAGCACCTGGGCCAGGCCGCCTATGTGCGTGGGATTCTGCCCGCCTCGTGACTTCCCCGGACACGTCGCCGGTCGGGTTCCGGGCGGCCACCCGGGTCTGGGCGTACGTCGGACTGAACAGTTTCGGGGGCCCCGCCGGCCAGATCGCGGTGATGCACCGAGAAGTCGTCGACCGGCGCCGGTGGATCAGCGAGCAGCGGTTCCTGAACGCCCTCAACTACTGCATGATCCTGCCCGGCCCGGAGGCCCAGCAGTTGGCGACCTACATCGGTTGGCTCATGCACGGGGTGCGGGGCGGAGCGGTCGCCGGAGCGCTGTTCGTGCTGCCCGGCTTCGTCGTGATGATGGTGCTGTCGGCGGTGTACGTCGTCTATGGGCAGGTCGGCTGGGTCGCCGGGCTGTTGTTCGGGCTGCAGGCGGCGGTGGTGGCCATCGTGCTCCAAGCGGTCATCCGGGTCGGTTCCCGGACCCTGCATTCCCCCGCGCTGGTGGGACTCGCGATCGGCGCGTTCGTGGCGCTGTTCTTCTTCGCGGTGCCCTTCCCAGTGGTGATCGGGGTGGCAGCGGTCCTCGGATGGGGTTCGGGTCGCCTCGGCTGGATGCCCGCGCCCCCATCGTCGGCGGATCACGCCGTCGACTCCAGGCCGCACCTGCTACCTGACGACGAGGCCGTGCCGCGCTCGGCGTCGCGCCGGGCGCTGCGGGCCGCGGGGATCTGCCTCGTCTTGTGGCTGCTTCCGGTCGTTGTTCTGGTGGCGACGTTGGGGACGGACAACATCTTCACCCAGGAAGCACTGCTGTTCAGTAAGACCGCCGTGTTGACCTTCGGTGGGGCCTACGCGGTCCTGGCTTACGTGTCCCAGCAGGCAGTCGACCGGTACGGCTGGCTCACGACCGAGGACATGGCCACAGGCTTGGGCCTGGCCGAGACCACCCCCGGCCCCTTGATCATGGTCGTGCAGTTCGTCGGGTTCGTTGCCGCGTATAACAACCCCGGCGCTCTGCCCCCGTTGCTCGCCGGAGTCCTGGGCGCCACGATCACGGTCTGGGTCACATTCGTCCCGTGCTTCTTCTTCATCTTCCTGGGCGCGCCGTATGTCGAGCGGCTCCGCCACAACGATGCCGTGCGCAACAGTCTGGCCGCGGTGGGGGCCGCCGTGGTGGGCGTGATCGCCAACCTGGGGGTGTGGTTCGC
>CAZVYU010000019.1:7996-19521 GCA_964631645.1 uncultured Actinomycetes bacterium | reverse complement strand
CCAGCGACGGTCGAGGAGCGGCGCAACCCCGCGCCACGAAGGGAGAACCAATGGGAATCGTCGACAAGGCGAAGAACGCGGCCCAGGACCTGGGCGGCAAGGTCGAGGAGACCATCGGAAAGGTCACCGGCGACGAAAGCCGTGAGGCCGAGGGCCACAAGGAGCAGACGAAGGCCGAGTTCAAGAAGACCGGCGAAGACATCAAGGATGTTGTCACTCCTGACTGAGCCTGATTGAGGTTCGCTCCGGCGTCGCAGGGCTCACCTGCGGCGCCGGACGCCTTTGGCGCCCTACGATCGCGGTGTGCGACCAGGACATGTGAACGCGTGAGCGACGAACGGCGGGGCGGGAATCCGTTGTCGTGGATCACCAACCGCACCATCTCGGCTATCGATGTCGACCAGATCGTGGCCGATGTCGATGTCGATGCCGTCGTCGAGCGGATCGACATCCAGGCGGTCGTCGACCGGATGGACCCACAGACCCTCATCGACCGGGTCGACCCCAACACTCTTCTGGCCCGCGTAGACCCGGACCAACTTCTGGATCGGGTCGATCCGAACGCCCTGCTCGACCGGGTGGATCCGGACCGGCTCCTGGACCGGGTGGATCCGGACCGGCTCTTGGACCGGGTGGACCCCAACCTTCTGCTCGACCGGGTCGAGCCCGACCGGCTGCTGGACCGGGTCGACCCGAACCGGCTCCTGGACCGGGTCGATGTCGACCGGATCATGGACCGGGTCGACGTCGACCGGCTCATGGCTCGGGTCGACGTGGCCGAGCTGGTCGACCGGGCCGGAGTGGCTGACATCGTGGCCGACTCCACCGGAGCAGTGGCGGGATCGGTGCTGGACGTTGCCCGCCGCCAACTGGTGGCGGTCGATGCGATCGTCGAACGGTCGATCTACCGCGTGACCAGGCGCGATCCGTTCACGCGTCCGGCCGGCCCTCCCCTGTTGGCCCGCACCGATGAGATGCGGGAGGGGCGCGGCCAGGTCACCGGTTCGTATGCCGGCCCGGTGTCCCGGACCCTGGCGTTCCTGCTCGACTTCACCTTGGCCTTCTGGATCTTCACCGCTGCGACGGCGATCATGACATGGTTGCTGACCGCCTTGGGGGTGACGGTCGGCAACGCGACCGAGTGGACCATGTGGGGTACCGCGTTGTTCGTCGTCTGGCTGTTCCTCTACTGGTGGGTCGGCTTGGCCCTGACCGGCCGCACCGTGGGCAAGGCCGTGGTGGGACTCAAGGTCCTGGGCCGTACGGGGACGCCGCTGGCGGGGGGTCCGGCGGCGATGCGCACCATCATGGAACCGATCTCATTCGTCACCGTCATCGGGATCGCGGCGGTGCTGGTCACGCCCCGCCGATCCACGCTGCACGACGCGGTCGCCCGCACCTGCGAGGTGTACGACTGGGGCGACCGGCCCGCCGAGATGCCGGCGCCCTTGACCGCGTGGATCACGCGGCGTGCGCCGGGCCTCGATCCGCGCGACTGAACCGCGGCGCGACCAGCGATTGTGACAAAAGGGCGCAATTCATTCGGTTTGTGCGCAACTGCGTCTACGATCAGCAACACCACGCAGAACTGCGCCGGATCGCTGGAGGATCGTCACTGTGAGTTTTCGTCTGAATACCAAGATCGCCTTTGCTGGCATCGGCATTGCGGCGCTGGCCCTGAGTGCCTGTAGCAGCAGCACTTCCTCGTCCGGAGGCTCCGAGTCACCATCCGCGGTGCCGTCGGTGAGTGCCAACGAGACCCTGGCCGCCAAGGTCCCCGCGGACATCAAGTCCACCGGCAAGCTGGAGTTCGGTACCGACGCCTCCTACGCGCCCAGCGAGTTCCTCGCCGAGGACGGAACCACCATCGTGGGCTTCGACGTCGATCTCGGTAACGCGATCGCCCAGAAGCTCGGGCTGCAGGGTAACTGGACCGCCGCGCAGTTCGACTCGATCATCGTCGGCGTCCAGAGCGGCAAGTACAACGCCGGAATGTCGTCGTTCACGATCAACGCCGAGCGTGAGAAGCAGGTCAACATGGTCAGCTACTTCGACGCCGGCACCATGTGGGCCGTCCCGACCGGAAACCCGGGCGGAGTCACCGTCGAAGATCCTTGCGGCAAGAACATCGCGGTCCAGAAGGCCACGGTCCAGGCCGAGGAGATCGAGGCCACCGACAAGAAGTGCCAGGCCGATGGCAAGGCTGCGATCAACATCCAGCCGTACAACCTGCAGTCCGACGCGACCACGGCTGTGGTGAGCGGCAAGTCCGACGCCATGCTGGCTGACTCCCCGGTCACCGCCTACGCCATCCAGCAGTCGGGCGGAAAGCTCGAGCAGTTGGGCGACATCTACGGCACGGCACCGTACGGCGTTGTCGTCGCCAAGGATCAGACCGAGTTCGCCGACGCGATCAGCGGCGCGATCAACGAACTGATCGCCGACGGCACGTACCAGCAGATCCTCGACAACTGGGGTGTCGGCAGCGGCGCCATCAGCAAGTCAGTGGTGAACCCCCCGGTCACCGAGAGCTGACCGTAGGAGCGACGTAACGGAGGACGGGCCATGAGTTCAGTCGACACAGACAGCAAAGGCCCGTCCTCCGGCGCCGCCCCCATCGAGGCGGTACCGGTCCGGCACCCGGGCAGATGGGTGGCGGCGGCCATCGTCCTCGTCATCGGGGCGATGGTCGTCAGCAGTCTGCTGACCAACCCCAACTGGGGCTGGAGCCTGATCGGTCAGTACATCTTCTCGCCGCCGATCCTGCGCGGCGTCGTCATCACGATCATCCTCACGATCGTGTCGATGATCATCGGCCTGCTGCTGGGCATCGTCCTGGCAATCATGCGGCTCTCCCCGAACCCGCTGACCAGCAGTTGTGCCTGGCTCTTCGTGTGGGCGTTCCGGGGTACTCCGGTGTACGTCCAGTTGTTCCTCTGGGCCAACATCGGTGCGCTGTATTCCGTGCTGGCCCTGGGCATCCCCTTCGGGCCGGAGTTCTTCACGTTCGAGACCAAGGCGCTGATCCCCCCGATCGTTGCCGCGATCCTGGGGCTGGGTCTGAACGAGGCCGCCTACATGTCGGAGATCGTGCGCGCCGGCATCCTGAGTGTCGACGAGGGGCAGGAAGAAGCAGCCACCGCCGTCGGCATGAGCCGCATGCAGACGCTGCGCCACATCGTGCTGCCACAGGCCATGCGGGTCATCGTCCCGCCCACCGGCAACGAGACCATCTCAATGCTGAAGACGACGTCGCTGGTCAGCATTATCCCGGTCACGACCGAGTTGTTCTTCCAGTCACAGGCGATCGGCAACCGGCTCTTCCAGCCGTTCCCCATGGCCATCATGGCCAGCATCTGGTACCTCGCCCTCACCAGCGTGCTGATGGTCGGTCAGTACTACCTCGAGCGGTACTACGCGCGCGGCGCCATGCGTGACCTGCCGCCGACACCGATCCAGAAACTCAAACGCCGCTTCGGACGGGGGGACGACCAGTGAGCACCACGCCCAAGGTCCTGGCCGAGAACGTCCACAAGTCGTATGGCAAGAACGAGGTCCTCAAGGGCGTCAACATGTCCATCGACACCGGTCAGGTCGCCTGCATCATCGGGCCGTCGGGTGGCGGCAAGTCCACGTTCCTTCGCTGTATCAACCACCTCGAGAAGATCGACGGGGGTCGCCTGTCGGTCGACGGGGAGTTGATCGGGTATCGCCAGAAGGGCGACAAACTTCACGAGATGCACGACAAGGAGGTCGCCGAACAGCGACGCTCCATCGGCATGGTCTTCCAGCGGTTCAACCTGTTCCCGCACATGACCGCCGCGCAGAACGTCATGGCCGGTCCGACCATCGTGCGCAACGACAACAAGAAACAGGCCAAGGAACGAGCACTGGAACTGCTCGGAAAGGTCGGGCTGGGCGACCGGGGCGACAGCTACCCGATGCAGTTGTCCGGCGGTCAGCAGCAGCGCGTCGCCATCGCCCGCGCCCTGGCGATGGACCCCGATCTGATGCTGTTCGACGAACCCACTTCGGCGCTGGACCCAGAACTGGTGGGCGACGTCCTCGACGTCATGCGGGCACTCGCGCAGAGTGGCATGACGATGGTCGTGGTGACCCACGAGATCGGCTTCGCCCGCGAGGTGGGCGATCTGCTGGCATTCATGGACGCCGGCGTCGTAGGCGAGATCGGGGTCCCGAAAGAGATCCTGGCGAACCCGCAGACCGAACGGTTCCAGAACTTCCTGGGCAAGGTCCTGTAAGACACGTAGGGTGACCCGATGCAGGTCGTCCAGCGGTGGGATATCCACCTGCTGCGGGCGGTCGCCATCGGGGCCGTCTTCGCGTATCACACCGGCGTTCCGCATGCCGGCGGCGGTTCGCTGGGCGTGGACATCTTCTTCGTCCTGTCCGGCTACCTCATCACGACGGCGTTGCTGCGCGGCGGCAGCCGGCGCGACTTCTACCGACGGCGACTGGCTCGCACCGTACCCGCGGCCGTGGCGGCGGCTGCGGGCATCACCGTGGCGGCTTTGCTTGTGGCCCCCGGTGAGTGGGACGACCTGCGCTGGCATCTGTTGTCGTCGGTGACCTGGACCGAGAACCTCTTGGTGACCGCCGTCTCGGCCGGCGATCTGGAGGGCGTCATGTCGCTGTCGCCCTACACCCACTACTGGTCGTTGGCCATGGAGGAGCAGTTCTACCTCGTGTGGCCGTGGCTTATGGCAGGGGTGGCGGCCGTGGGTCTTCGGCGCCACCGTCGGGCGGCGCTCACCGTCGTGCTGGTAGCGGTGATCGCCGGATCCTTGTGGCTGTACTGGGCCTGGGCCGCTGACAACCATGCGGTGGCCTACTTCTCGCCCCTGTCCCGCGTCTGGCAGCTGGCCGTCGGTGCGCTGGTGGCGCTCTGGTGGCCCCGCCTGACCGATCGGTTCCCCCGGCGCGACTGGCTGCCCGGCGCCGCACTCGTGTCGTTCATGGCGGGTGTCGTCGTACTGGCCTGGTGTGTGAGCTTCGGCGGGTTCGCACACGACACCGACTCACCCTGGTGGGGCGTCATCGTGGTGGGGACCACGGCCGTGCTGCTGATCACCGGTCGCTGGCTGCGCCCGTTGCCCCACAGCGTCCGTCGGCTGCTTGCGCCGATGTGGCTGATCGGCACGCTCTCCTACGGGCTGTATCTGTGGCACCTGCCCATCCTGTGGACCCTGGTTCGGGCGGGGATGCCGGAGCGCACATTGACCTGGTGGCTGGTCGTGGTGGGTATGTCAGTCGCGACGGCTGCCCTGTCGTGGCGGTTCATCGAGCGGCCGAGTATCGCCTGGTCGCGCCGGACAACGCGCCCCGCGGTCGATCGCGCGCGAGTGGTTCAGGAGGCCGAGGTGTCAGCCACCTCGTCGTAACTCTCGAGGAACTGGCTGCTGTACAGGTCGTAGTAGAAACCGCGGGCCGCCATCAGTTCGGTGTGGGTGCCCTGCTCGATGATCCGGCCCGACTCCATCACCAGGATCGCGTCGGCGTCCCGGATCGTGCTGAGGCGGTGGGCGATCACGAAGCTGGTCCGGTCCTGACGCAGCCGCGCCATGGCCTGCTGGATGAGCACCTCGGTGCGGGTGTCCACGGAGCTGGTCGCCTCGTCGAGGATGAGGATCGGCGGGTCGGCCAGGAACGCCCGGGCGATGGTGAGCAGCTGCTTCTCCCCGGCCGACAGGTTGGCCGCAGCGTCCTCGAGCACGGTGTCGTAACCCAAGGGCATGGTGCGGACGAAGTGGTCCACGTGCGCCGCCCGGGCCGCAGCCAGGATCTGCTCCTCCGTCGCGTCGTCGGCCCCGTAGGCGATGTTGTGGCGGATGGTCCCGCCGAACAGCCACGTGTCCTGCAGCACCATCCCGAAGCATCGGCGCAGGTCATCACGGGTCATGTCGCGGGTGTCCACTCCATCGATCAGGATGGCGCCCGCGTCGATGTCATAGAACCGCATCAGCAGGTTCACCACGGTCGTCTTGCCCGCCCCGGTGGGCCCGACGATCGCCACCGCGTCACCCGGCTGGACGTCCAGGTTCATGTCGTCGATCAGCGGGACATCCGGGGTGTAGCGGAAGGCGACGTCGCGCAGCTCGATGTGGCCGCGCGGCCGGCCGAGCCGCACCGGGTCCGCGGGGTCCGGTTCCTCCACCGGTTCGTCGAGGAGTTCGAACACCCGCTCGGCCGACGCCACCCCCGACTGCAGCAGGTTGGTGATGCTGGCCAGCTGCGTGATCGGCATCGTGAACTGCCGGGAGTACTGGATGAACGCCTGCACGTCGCCCAGCGACATGGAGCCGTTGGCGACCCGCAGGCCACCGATGACGGCGATCGCCACGTAGTTCAGGTTCGACACGAACATCATCGCGGGCTGGATGATGCCGGAGATGAACTGCGCCTTGAAACTGCTCTCGTACATCTGTTCGTTGGCGGCGTCGAAGTCGCGGATCGCCTGCCGTCGATGTCCGAAGACCTTGACCAGCTCGTGACCGGTGAACATCTCCTCGACGTGACCGTTGACCACGCCGGTCCAATGCCACTGACCGACGAACTGCTTCTGTGACCGCTTGGCGATGGCGATCGTGACCAGGAACGACAAGGGCACAGTGAGCAATGAGATCACCGCGAGCAGAGGACTGATCCAGATCATCATCAGCAGGACCCCGATGACGGTGAGGATGCTCGTGATGGCCTGGGTCAGGGCCTGCTGCATTGTGGTCGAGATGTTGTCGATGTCGTTGGTGACCCGGCTCAGCAGGTCGCCGCGCGGGTGGGTGTCGAAGTACTTCAGGGGCAGCCGACCCAGTTTGAGATCGACGTCCTCTCGCAGCCGGTACATGGTGCGTTGGGTCACGCCGGCCATGAGGTAGTTCTGTCCCCACGAGAACACGGAACTGATGAAGTACACCAGGACGGTCAGCGAGATGATCCGGGCCAGTGCGGTGAAATCGACGCCGTCCGTCAACGTCATGCTGGCGAGCATGTCGGCTTGAGTGTTCTGGCCGGATGCGCGCAGGCCCTCGATCGCCTGTTCCTGCGTGACCCCCGGCGGCAGTTGGGCTCCGACGACACCCGCGAAGACGATGTTGGTCGCACTGCCGAGGAGGCGGGGTCCGAGAACCGCGAAGAAGACGCTCGCAACAGCGAGGAACAGGACGACCCCGATGACCACCCGTTCCGGGTGGAGCCGGCCCATCAGGCGTCCCAGAGAGCCGCGGAAGTTGCGCGCCTTCTCGGCCGGGAGGGTCATCCCCAGACTCCCCGGCCCTCCGCCGAAGGGGCCTCCGCCACGGCCCATCGGGGCGCCGGTGCGGGGCGGGGCGTTGGAACTCATGAGGCTGCCTCCGCCTCGGTGAGTTGGGAGTACACGATCTCGCGATAGGTATCGCAGGTGTCGAGCAGCTCAGCGTGGGTACCTACCCCCGCCACCCGGCCCCGGTCGAGGACCACGATCTGATCTGCGTCCATGATCGTGCTCACCCGCTGCGCCACGATGATCACGGTCGCCGCCCCGGTCGTGCGTTTAAGTGCAGCACGCAGCCGGGCATCGGTGGCGTAGTCGAGGGCCGAGAAGCTGTCGTCGAAGATGTAGACGGCCGGTTCGCGGACCAACGCCCGCGCGATTGCCAAACGTTGCCGCTGCCCCCCGGAGACGTTGGTGCCGCCCTGATCGATGGGCGACTCGATCCCCTCGGACATCTCGCTGACGAAGGCCCGGGCCTGCGCGATCTCCAGCGCCCGCCACACCTGCTCGTCGTCGGCGTCGGCGGCTCCGAAGCGGACGTTCTCCGCCACGGACCCGCTGAACAGGAACGCCTTCTGGGGGACCAGTCCGAGCCGGGCCCACACGTCATCCTGGCGCAGGTCCCGGACGTCGACGCCGTCCACCAGGACCGCGCCGCCGGTGGCGTCGAGCAGACGAGGGATGAGGTTGACCAAGGTCGTCTTGCCCGACCCGGTGCTGCCGACGATCGCCGTCGTCCGTCCGGGTTCCATGGTCAGCGAGATGTTGCACAGCACCGGGTCCTCGGCCCCGGGATAGCGGAACTCCACATCACGGAACTCGACCAGTCCGCGCCGGGGTGGATCAGGTATCGGGTGGGCCGGGTCGTGGATGTCGGGGACCGTCGCCAGGACGGCCTCGATGCGCTCCGCAGACGCTGCCGCCCGGGGGACCATGACCATCAGCATGACGGCCATCATCACGGCGAAGAGGATCTGCATGATGTAGGCCAGGAACGCCGTCAGGTCGCCGATCTGCATGTCGCCCTCGTCGACCAGTTGACCGCCGAACCAGATCACCGCCACCGAGGACAGGTTGAAGATCAACATCAGCGACGGCATCATCAGCGCGAACAGCCGAGTCACCTTCAGCGAGGTGTCGGTCAGGTCGTCGTTGGCAACAGCGAACCGGCGCTCCTCACTGCGGGTGCGCACGAAGGCGCGGATGACCCGGATGCCCGACAGGTTCTCGCGCAGGACCGAGTTGATGGCGTCGATCTTGATCTGGACGGATCGGAACAAGGGGACGGCCCGGAAGACCATGACGCCGATGACCAGGGCCATGACCGGGATGATCACCAGAAGAAGAGCGGACAGCTGAACGTCAGTCCGCATCGCCATGATCACTCCGCCGATGGCCGTGAGCGGCGCCGAGATCATCATCGTCAGACCCAGCAGCACCAGCATCTGGACCTGCTGCACGTCGTTGGTGGTTCGGGTGATCAGCGACGGGGCGCCGAACTCGTTCATCTCGCGCAGCGAGAACCCCTCCACCGACCGGAACAGCGCGCCTCTCACGTCCCGTCCGAACCGCATGGCGGTTCGCGCGGAGTAGTAGACCGCGATCACGGACACGATGCCGAGGACCAACGTGATCCCGAGCATGAGCACACCGGTGCGCACGATGTAGCCGATATCGCCGGTGACCACCCCGTTGTTGATGATGTCCGCATTCAGGAACGGGAGGTAGAGGTTCGCCACCGCCTGGATCGCGACCAGGACCACGACCACCAGCAGCGCTCGCCGGTACGGCCGCAAGTATTGCGCGATAAGGCCGATCACCGGCCAACGGTAGTCGCGCCCGGGCTACCCGGGCAAACAGCCGTGAACTCAGGGCTTCTTCAGCGTTGCCACCGTGTCGCTGAGGAACTGGCAGCCGTCGAACTGGCTCTTGCTGAAGGTCCAGCCGAGGCGCACGATCACCGCGTCATACGACGGGACCGTGGCCACGAGTTGCCCCCAGTGACCTTCCATCGCGACCGTGTCCTTGGGAACCCCGGGATAGTCCTTGCACTCGCCCCCGATGGGGTCTCCGAGCAGCCAGGTTTGTGCGCCGTAGCCGTGTCCTTCACCGTCTGGCATGGCCGGGGTCTGCGTGAACTTCAGGAAACCAGGCGGGAGGACAGCACGGCCGTCCCACCGGCCGTCATCCAGCATCAATTGACCCAGGCGAGCCCAGTCAGCCGTGCTCGCCCACAGGTAGGACGAACCGACCCACGTGCCGGTCGTGTCGGTCTCGAGGGTCGCGGTGGTCGCGCCGATCTGGTCGAACATGGTGATGGGATCGGTCCAGTACTCCTGGTCGTTGGGGAACCGGGCTTGAATCACCTGAGCCAGGATGTTGGAGGTGGCGCTCAGGTACTCCCAGTAGGTGCCCGGCTCGTGATCGGCGGGGTGCTCCGCGGCCCACGACGCCATGTCGGGTTCGCCGTACAACATCTGGACGACGGATCCCCACGGGTCGTACCCCTCATCGAGAGCCAGGCCGTCCCGCATGAAGAACAGATCGGCGACCGTGATCTGGGCGCGGTTGTCCTGGCGCCACTGCGCGACCCACGACGGCTCCCGACCTTCGGGGAAGGCGTCGACCACGGGCGTCTCGACGTCAACCCCGGCGTTCTGAAGCTGGGCGTAGGCGAGCATCGCTGCCACCGACTTGGTCATGGACCAGCCGTGCAGAGCGACGTTCTGCGGCAACCCCTTGCCTTCGCGCAGAGCCAGCAGTCTGCCGTCCTGGACCACGGCGACGCCCCGGGCGTTGGCCGCCTTCGGATCGCCCTCACCCACGAACGCCTGCTCCACCACCTTCTCCAGCGCTGCGGTGTCGACCCCCTCGGGCTGCTGGGCCGGCTTGGCCACGCCGTCGCCCTCCGGCCACGCGCGGGGATCGTCCGGCTTGGGGGTATAGGGCTGGGCCCCCGGGTCGGCGGCAAGGTCCAACACACAGCCTCGGTCGGTGACCAGCGAGGCCTGACGCGGGAACAGCCCCAGGAACTTGGCCGTCACCGTGTGCTGTTGGTCATCGATCTCCGTCGAGATGACCGAGAGGACCGGGCTGGCGGGCAGGACATCCTGTTCCATCAAGGTCGTGGCGTCCTCGTCGCGACCGGCCACGAAGGCGGCCGAGCAGATGCTCTTGGCCGCCATGCCCGAGGCGTTCGAGGGGATGTGGAAGTACAGCAGGGCGCCGATGATCACGGCGATCAACAGAACGACCAGAACCAGCAGAGCGATCAGGATCCGGGCAATCCAGCGGCCTACGCCGGCCCGCTTCTTCTGCGGTGGGGTGGGGGCGGCGGTGGTGGTCTCGGACATTCTTCTCCCTGCGTCGGTTCCGATGGTGGCACCCCCACGAGGGAGATGGGGCCCGTTCGCGCCACTGGCCCCACGGACTGATGCTGATCCACTACTTTCGGTGCATGGTCGAAGCCGCAGTGTTTGCTGCCCTCGCGCAATCGGCCCTGATCGTGGGCGCGATCCTGGTGTGGCGTTTTCACCGGCTCACGCGACCGCTGTATGTCGGAGCGCTGATGGCGTTCGGCGCCGGCGCGGTCATCTCAGCGGTCAGCACCGATCTGGTCGCCGTTGCCTACGACGAGGCCGGCGCCGGGCCCACGGCCCTGGGCGTGGGGATCGGCGGACTGGGCTACTTCGCGATCATCGCGATCCTCGAACGGTCCGGCAATCGCGAGCGGCCGACCGGGCCGGTCGAGGAGGCGGCGGAGGAAGCCGTCGAAGGCGACGGCGAGGTCGCCGGTGCCACGCCCACAGAGGCGCGCAACCTGTTCATCGGGATGATCATCGACGGGGTCCCGGAGTCGGTGGCCATCGGCCTGACCCTGCACCTGGCCGCGATCGGAGTCTCGGTGGCACTGGTGGGATCGGTGTTCATCGCCGGCTTGCCCGAGGCGATCGGGGTGGCGGCTGCGTTGCTGGCGGGCGGCTACTCGCTGGGCCGGATTCTGGCGCGGTTCTCCATCGTCGTCGTCATCGGTGCGGTCTCCGGGGTGCTCGGGTACT
Organism: uncultured Actinomycetes bacterium; assembly: GCA_964631645.1. Taxonomy (GTDB): domain Bacteria; phylum Actinomycetota; class Actinomycetes; order S36-B12; genus CAIWTL01. Next base: position 8,196 of record CAZVYU010000019.1, on the reverse strand, counting down.
CCGTGCTGGTGGGTGCCTCCCCGCGACTCATCGCCATCATCCAGTCGATCGCGGCAGGTGCCCTGCTGGTCGTGGTGGTCAACGAGATGGTGCCGATCGCGATCCGGGGGATCCGCCGCTGGGCCGGCGTGCTGGCGGCCGCCGGGTTCGTGTTCTCCGCAGCCCTCACCTGGGCCTCGGGCCAGGGCTGAGTCCCCGCG
>CAZVYU010000019.1:2822-7896 GCA_964631645.1 uncultured Actinomycetes bacterium | reverse complement strand
CGCCGCTCCTTGTTCATGATCCGCAACAGGTCGCGGGCCGCGCCTGATTCGCACTGGAAGTTGTCCAGTTCCCAGCGGCCCCCTGGGGTGTCGTAGTCGTAGGACTCCAGTTCCCGCCCCCCTTTGAGTCGGCGGCCGTCCTCGGTCCAGTGGCTGTAGGACGCCACCTTCAGTTCCTCGGTCCGGACGCCCAGGACGTGGCGCGGCGCGTTGCCTACATTCAGGCTCTGCGCGTGCATCTCGTCGCTGGACATCCACACGTACTTGCGGGTCCGGCCGGACCGGCGTTTCAGCACTGGCAGGAGGTCCAGATGATCTCCGTAGGCGGCTCGGTAGTCGCCCTTCATCCACTCGCGGCTGCCGCCGTGTCCGATGGTCACCATCAGCGGCAGCAGATCGACGCTGCTGGTCAGACCACGCCGCACGACGTCCTCGTCACCGGTGTACTCGCCCCGCGGATCCACCACGATGAGCGGCACCTTCATGCACTCCTCGTAGACGGTCCCTTCCTTGCCGGACAGCATCCCGTGGGCACCGGCGTACTCGCCGTGGTCGGAGGTCAGGATGATGATCGTGTCGTCGCGCAGTTCGCGCGGGATGGCCCGGACCACCCGGCCGATCTCCTTGTCCACCATCTCCATGACCTGCGTGTAGCAGTCCTGGCTCTTGCGCCAGTACTCGAACGGGGCGACAGCGATCTTGAAGGAACTGATCCCCGGGAAGTCGCGGAACGAGAACTTGTCGGTGGGTCGTTCGGCCGCATCGCCATACACCAGAGCACTGAACTCGCGGGTGAAGGTCTGGCAGCCGGGTTTGTTGGCGGCCAGTTGTTTCGCCGACTCCCAGTTGCGAGGAAGGGCTGAGTAGCCGTAGTCGCGCGGCTTCCCCTCACCCGGGTAGGGCTCGAAGTTGATGAGTGGAGTCGCGCCCTCGCGCTCGTAGAGGCGCCGGTAGAGCGATGCTTCCGTCCCCGACCAGAAGAACTGTTTGTCGTGCGGGTTGACCAGGCTGACGGTCAGACAGAACGGCTTGGCGCCCTTCTTCTGGCGGCGCAGCCAGTGCACCGCCTGTCCCGCCATGATCGGGTCCTCCTCCATCCCCTGGCCGGGAAGTCCGGTGACATCGGGGATGGTGTAGCCGCGGAAGCCGTAGTCCTCCAAGTAGTCGGCCGATCCCGGGTCACCCGGGGCAGCGGGCGAGGCGCACAGGTGCCACTTGCCGACGTACGGCGTGCGGTAGCCGGCGCGGCGCATCAGTTTGCCGTACGTCGGGAAGCCGGTCAGCAGGGCGGGGGCCAGGCTGGCCCCCGGGGTGGGGTCGCCGGGCGGAGTGATCAGGTTCCACTGCTGATGCGGATACAAGCCGGTCACCAGTGCTGCGCGGGCCGGACCGCAGGAAGTCGCGGCGGTGTAGTGGTTGCTGAACTTCACTCCGCGGTCCCACAGGGCAGCGACGTTGGGCATGTATCGGCCCAAGAACTCGCGCGAACTCGTGATGCCACCCGGGAAGTGCCGGGGGAAGCGCAACTCGTCGACCATCAGGAAGACGATGTTGGGCTGGCGCCGACGTCGTCGGCTCGCCGCGGCTGTCGCCGGATTGACGGCGAGCGCGCTCGTCGCCACCGTCGCAGCACCCGCCAGTTTCACGAAGTCCCGTCGAGTCACGCTCATGCGGGGAGCCTAGGCGTCGGGAGGTCGCGACGCGCGGCTTCGTCAGGTCACCCTCCGGTGGTGCCCAGCAGCGATCCGATGAGGGTGCCGATCGCGTAGGTGACGATCATCGCGAAGGCACCCCCCGCCGCGTTACGCACCATTGCCCGCCCCACCGCAGCGCCACCCAGGCGGGCACTCACATAGCCGGTGGCGGTGAGTGCGATGACCATCGCCACCACCGTCACCACGATGCGAACGGCGTTGCTCGGGGTCAGCAGGATCGCGATCAGAGGCAACAGCGCGCCGAGCGTGAAGGAGATCATGGACGAGAAGGCCGCCGCCCACGGGTTGGTGTACTCGCCGGGTTCGATCCCCAACTCCTCGCGGGTGTGTGCCGCCAGGGCGTCCGCCGCCGTCAACTCCTCGGCCACCTGCTGCGCCAGCCCATCGCTGAGCCCTCGGTCCCGGAAGAGACCGGCCAACTCGGCCAACTCCTCGTCCGGCATCGTGGCCAGTTCCAACTTCTCCTTGTCGACCAGTGCCCGCTCGGTGTCACGCTGCGAGCTGACACTGACGTACTCGCCCGCAGCCATGGACAGCGAACCGGCAACCAGTCCCGTCAGCCCCGCCACCAGGATGGCGGTGGTGTCCGTGGTCGCACCGGCGACACCCAGCACCAAACCTGCGGTGGACACGATCCCGTCATTTGCCCCCAGCACTGCTGCCCGGATCTTGTTGGTGCGGTCCTGGACATCGCCGCCCTCGTGCGGTTCGGCCAGGCTCCCGTGACGATGGCGAGGACTGGGCACGATCCCAGCCTGCCATGCGGCTCAGTGAGTGGTGGTCAGCAGGTCCGTCACGACGGGCGCGAGGGCCAGGGCGAGTTCTTGATGGCCCGCAACGTCCAGATGGACCCCGTCGGCCCCGGGGGTCACCACGGTCGCAGCGTCGAAGAAGGCCACACCCGCCCGTTCGGCCACTGGTCGGTACGCGGCGGCCATCGCGCGTGACTCCTGCTCACGGCCGGCGTAGAAGACCCCCATGAAGCCGGTGGGGGCCACGATGTGCGGGGGCGACACCGCGAGCACCTTGGGCGGGGCGCCTGCCGGCCCGCACGCTGAGCGGAGCGCGATGTCCAGCAGCGTCCACAGCCCCGAGGCGGCATGTCGGGCGGACAGGTTCAAGGGATCCTGCAGATCATTGGTGCCCAGCATGATCACGACCAGCTCCACGGGCGCGTGGGACTCCAACAGCGGACCGAGGAACTCTGCACCACTGCGACCGGGTGCGTATGGGGAATCGACCACGGTGGTCCGTCCCGGTAGACCCTCGACCACGAGGTCGACCTGCCCACCGAGAGCCGCGGCCATCGCGCCGGGCCAGGTGTCCGCCGGTGCGAACCTCCCGCCGGTCTCGGGGTCGTACCCCCAGGTCAGGGAGTCGCCGAAGCAAAGGATCCGTGGCACACAGTCAGTATGCCGACGGCTCTGTTCTGCGGGGCGCACATGACCTGGTCGGTCTGACTGTCGATCAGAACTCGATCTCGAACGGCATCGAGTTGGTGAGGACGGGGAACACAGCCAGGGTATAGACGACGATCACGACGATCATCACGATCGCCAGGGCCAGATCGCTGCGGGGGCGACGAAGCATCAGTCCGATCACGGCGCCGACCGCAACCACCGCCCGGAAGCCGAGGTCCAGGTCGACGAGGAGGTCCCCGGAAATGACCTCCCGAAGTGCGCTGAGGACAGGCAGCAGAAGGAGGGTTCCGAAGAAGTAATACCGGTTGCGGTCGAAGTAGCGCTGCAGATCGCCCGCCTGTGTCGCGTCGGTCGCGTCCGGCCCCTCCTGCTTCCACGGGGGTTGCACCAGGTAGGCCATCAAGGTCACCGCGATCGGGAGCAGGATGAAGATCAGCGCGGAGTAGGTGTTGTCGCTCTCGTCGTCACCCAGGGCGTTGAGGGTGGCGATCCACATCTCGACGAGCAGCAGCAGAAGGAACACGTTCCAGAAGGCGATGGCCGGGGCCGGTCGCACCACGCTGCGGTTCCGGATGTACTGGCTGATGTTGTCGACCGTCAGTCGCACGGCCATGGCGGACACCAGGCCCACGAAGATCCAGACGCTGCTCACGGGGATCAGGGTGGCAGCAGCTCGCCCGCCGACGCGCGCCGATGTCCGGTCGGCATCCGACAGTTCTAGGCTGGTTCTGAGAGAGGGGAGCCGGCATGTGGGTCTTGGTCTTCATCCCGTTTCTGGCGGCGCTTGCCCTGGCCGGCTACCGGTGGTGGCCGGTCCGGATCGTTGTCGTCGTGCTGGCGTTCTTCCTCGTCGGCATCGTGGGCATCGTCCAATCGACCGATCTGACCGGTTCGTCGGCCAGCCCGCCGGCGGACTCGTCCACCATCCGCAGTTACGACCTGCAGTACGACGTCGCGGCGTCCGGCGATCAGACCCTGACGGAAACGCTCGATGTGCAGTTCACCGAGCGCAAGCACGGCATCTACCGATTCTTTGATGAGTCCGACGGCGTCGATCCCGATGTCACCCACCCGGTGACGGTCCAGTCGGTACAGCGGTGTGACGGGGACAAGCCGTCGTCGTGCGTCGATGAGCCGTACACCACCTATTACGAGAGCGGCAGCCTGGTCGCCAAGATCGGCGACGCCGACGTCACCTACCGCCCCGGCACCGTCAACCGCTACGTCATCACCAGCACCACGACCGGCGCCCTCACCCAGCCCTGGGGAAGCAGTCAGGCGCAGTGGTACTGGGACGTCATCGGCGGCGGCTGGGCGATGCCGATCGATCTGGCGCGCGTAACGGTCCGATTGCCGGCAGCGCCGACCGCGGTGCGCTGCGCGACGTCGATCGCGTCGTGTTCGATCAACGACAAGGGCGCCGTGGTGACCGGCTCGTACGAATCGCTGGAGCCGGGGACACCGGTCACCTGGCAGGCCGACCTGCCGACGGCCGGACTCACGCTGGTGCCGGTCGGCGGCCCGCCCGAGGAGCCCGCGCCCTGGTGGCGGACCTGGTTCCTGCTCGTCCCCGGTGCGTTGTTGGGCCTGGCGATGGCGTGGGGCATCCGGAAGGCCAAGGAACGCGATCCCAGCGACGCACCGGCCTTCGACGAACCCTCGCGCGACATCCTGCCGGCGGTGTGGACGCACTCGGAGAAGCCGCCGTCCCAGATGTTCCAGGTGATGCTTCTGCAGTTGCAGCAGTTGGGCGCGGTCCAGGTGGAACTGCCCACCGAGGGTGCCTACCTGGCGCAGAACCCGGGGTGGCTGCGGATCTGGCGCACTCAGGAGCCGCTGCCGATGATCGCCGGTGCGGGGGAGTTCGTCGACGGTATGGGGATCGGCGAACCGGGCGCGGCGGTCGTGCTGGACAAGTCCGACGTGGAGGCCGGGCGC
>CAZVYU010000019.1:0-2722 GCA_964631645.1 uncultured Actinomycetes bacterium | reverse complement strand
GCGGTGCGGGATCAGGTCGCCGGGCTGCACACTGCCTTGTCGACGGACGCGTCGGTCGAACGGTTCGACTACGCCGCCAAGGTGCGCTACTTCGGTCAGTTCCTGCCGTGGGCCGTCGCCCTCGGCTGCGCCCGGCAGTGGGCCGAGAACTGTCGACCGGACTTCCCGCCCGACCACCCCGAGTACCGCACGGACCCGGCGTACCTGTCGGCCTGGAACACCTACAACACCAGTCAGTTCGTCTCGACCGCCGTGGCCTCGGTCTCCGCCGGCGCAGTGGCCGCCTACGCCGCCTCGCAGGCGGCGAGCAGTGGGGGTGGCGGTGGCGGCGGGGGATTCTCCGGCGGGGGCGGATCTGGTGGCGGGGGCGGCGGCTCCTGGTAGGGGACAGCCTCTGTCCGTCTTCCTCCCGCTGAGGCATGATGGCCGGGTCGCGCCGATCGAGGAGAACCATGTCCAGCACCAACGTGTCCCTGATCCTGGCGGAGTCCGCCCAGCGCTACCCCGACAAGGCCGCCGTGGTCCTCGGGCCGGCGACGGTCACCTACTCACAAATGTGGGCGCAGGCCCGCCGGTTCGGCGCTGCCTTGCAGGATGCGGGTGTGGGGTTCGGCGACCGCGTGGCGCTCATGATCCCGAACGTTCCGCAGTTCCCGATGGCCTACTACGGCGCCTTGGCGATCGGCGCGTCCGTGGTTCCGGTCCACTCGTTGCTGGTGGCCGATGAGATCGACTATGTCTTGCGTGACAGCGGGGCGACAGTCTTCATCTGCGCGGGTCCGCTGCTGGGCGAAGGCGCCAAGGGCGCCGAGCTGGCCGGCGTACCCGTCTGGTCGGTGCTCCACGAGGGTGACGAGGTCCCGTCGCTGGAGCGGGCCGCGGCTGCGGCGTCGCCGGTCGACCTGGTCCTGCGCGACCCGGCCGACGAGGCCGTTGTGCTCTACACGTCGGGTACCACCGGAGCTCCGAAGGGTGCGGTCCTGAGCCACGACAACGTGCTGTGGAACGCGACCATGGCGGCGTTCGACACTGTCCGGTTGCAACCCGACGACGTGATCTTCGGTGCCCTGCCGCTGTTCCACTCCTTCGGTCAGGTCGTCGTGCTGAACGCAGGCTTCCGCGCCGGCGCGACGATCGCCTTGGTGCCACGGTTCGACCCGGCGGCGGCGATGGACATCATCGAAGCCACCGGCGTCACGGTGTTCGCCGGAGTCCCGACGATGTACGTCGCGCTGCTGGAGTTCGCCCAGTCCGACCCGCGGCGACCCCAGTTCCGCTTGGCGGTCAGCGGCGGCGCGTCGCTGCCGGTGGCCGTCATCGACCGGTTCAAGGACACGTTCGGCGCCGACATCTACGAGGGGTACGGGCTGTCCGAGACGTCGCCGGTCGCGACGTTCAACCAGGCCTGGTACGGCCGCAAACCCGGGTCGGTGGGGCGTCCCATCTGGGGCGTCGAGGTGGCCATCACCTCCCCCGAACTGGAGGGCGAGCTGAAGTTCCTCCCATCCGGCGACGTCGGGGAGATCGTCATCCGCGGGCACAACATCTTCACCGGCTATCTGAACAAGCCGGATGCCACCGACGCCGTCATGGTGGGGGACTGGTTCCGCAGCGGCGACCTGGGATACGCCGATGAGGACGGCTTCATCTTCATCGTCGACCGCAAGAAGGACCTGATCATCCGGGGTGGCTTCAACGTCTACCCCCGCGAGGTCGAAGAGGTGCTCATGCGGCACCCAGCGGTATCCCAGGTGGCGGTCGTCGCGCTGCCGGACGCAACCTACGGTGAGGAGATCTGCGCCGTCGTGGTCCTCACCGCCGATGGCCAGGTCGAGGCCGACGAGCTGATCACGTGGTCGCAGGACTTCCTGGGTAAACACAAGTACCCGCGCCAGGTCCGGTTCGTCGAGTCTCTGCCGTTGGGTCCGTCGGGCAAGATCCTCAAGCGCGAGATCGTGCAAGGTCTTCAGTAGCGCCGGGCGACCCCGGCCGCCAACTCCAGCACCAATAGGGCCGCGAGCCGCACTGTTCGGCCGTCGGCGGAGTCGGCGGTCGCGTCGACCTCCGCGATGTCCATGCTCACCACGCGGGGATCACGGGCACCGAATCGTGCGGCCAGTCGCAGGTCGTGCGCCGAGATGCCGCCGGGAGCCGCTGCCGGGCAGCCCGGAACCACCGCCCGGTCACAGACGTCGACGTCCAGGTCCAGGTGGACCCGCCCCGCCGGACCACAGCCGGCCAGTTCCAGCGCTTCGGCCATGACGTCCCGCATGGGTCGATCGGCCAGGGCGTCGCGTGAGATCACGGTGATCCCCAGGTCCCGCGCCCGAGCCGCGTACTCCGGCGAGTTGCTGAAGTCGTTTATCCCGATCTGGACGACCCGGCGCCCGTCCAAGCCGTCGGTGATCAGGCGTTGCACCGGCGAACCGTTCGACCGACCGTCGCGCAGGTCATGGTGGGCGTCCAAGGTGATCAGGCCGTCGGCTTGCGAGCCGGTGGCCACCGCATAGGTCAGTGAGTTGTCGCCGCCGATGGCGATGACGGGGCAGTGCTGTTCACGGACGGTCTGCATGGTGCGGCGTTCGCCGTCGTCGGTGTCCGGGTCGTCGATGTCGCCCAGGTCCACCGCCTGCTGTATGGCCAGATCGATGTCGCCGGCCCAGGTCGAGAAGCGGGCCAACGCTGCGCGCACCGCGGCGGGGGTGGCCGCCGCTCCGGTGGG
>CAZVYU010000018.1:20627-30470 GCA_964631645.1 uncultured Actinomycetes bacterium | reverse complement strand
TCGACGAGATCGAAGGAATCCTGCGTTCGGTCCTGACCGAAGCGTGGTCCATCCTCTGACCTCGGCCCCTCCGTGGGGTGAGTAGGCGCGCAGCGCCGTATCGAAGCCCACTCACGACGAGCAGCACGGGGTCCCGATACGCGGCTGACGCCGCTAGTCGACCCGCAGTTGGCGGTCGGTGCTGGATGGCCGCACGACGACCGACTCCGACGGCGGAGACCATCGCTCGACCGGCGTGGGCCGGCCCAGGAGGTACCCCTGGGCGAAGTCCACGCCGAGTTCTCGGGCGATGACCAACTGGTCCTCGGTCTCGACCCCTTCGGCGACCACCCCGCAGCCCAGCGATCGGGCCACACTGACCGCCGCCTGCAAGAACGCGGTGCCATCGGCCTGGAACTGGTCCGACGCCCGCACGATGAGGGACCGATCCGCCTTCAACAGCAGCGGATGGAGCTGCTCCAGTCGCTGGAAGCTGCTGAAGCCGGCCCCGAAGTCGTCGACGGCCACGGAATACCCGCGCAGTCGCAACTGCTCCAGGTTCGTTTCGGCTTCACTTCCGGGCACCAGCTCGGCTGACTCCGTCACCTCCAGGATCAGTTGGCGGGAGCGCCGGCCCAACGGACCCACCAGGAGTCGCTGCACGATCTCGGTGTCGGTCAACTCCTTGACGGACAGGTTCAGCGCGACGAACCCGTCGGGTGGTAGGACGGCAAGCAGTCGATCGATGTGCGCCTCGATCAAGGTCACCACCTGTCGACCGATCTGGATGATCTGTCCCGAGGCGGTGGCGAAGTCGATGAAACGACCGGCGGAGACCCGTTCGGTGAGGGTCTGCCATCGCACCAGCACCTCCATCCCCACGACCTCGCCCTGACGGCCGGCCGCATCTCCCAGCGCGACGATCGGCTGCACGTCGAGAACGAACTCCGATCCCCGGATGGCGGCGGCCAGTTGGTACCGCAGTGCGGCGTTGTTCCAGGCCAACGAGCCGACCTCCGGGGAGAAGGTGGTGTACCGGTCGCCCCCGGCGTTCTTCGCCGCATACATGGCCAGATCGGAACGCGACAGCAGTTCCAGACTGGTATCTGCCTGATCCGGGAAGCTGGCGATGCCGATCGAGGCCGACAACAACGTCGTGGTGTCGTCGATGACGATCGGTTCGCGCAGGCCACTGAGCAGGCGCTCGGCCGTCAGGGCAGTCCGATCGCTGGACACGGGGTCGCTCAGCAGCACTCCGAACTCGTCCCCGCCGAGCCGTCCGACGTGGTCCACGGGTCGGATCCGATCGCAGATGCGAGCAACAACAACGCGCAGCACTTCGTCGCCGATGGGATGACCCACCTGATCATTCACACTCTTGAAGCCATCGATGTCGATCCAGAGGAGGGCGCGTCCGGTTCCCGTGCGATGAGCTGCCGCCAGTTCGCGCTCGAGCGAAGCGGTGAAGGCCGCTCGACTCTCGCAGCCGGTCAACGGATCGCTCAGCGCCAGTCGACTCGTGGCCCGGCCGATGCGGGCAAGAATCAGTACGAGGGCGGCGAACAGCGCAGTCAGGGCGACCATCGCGAACACCCGCTCGTAGTACCAGGCAACGCTCCACCGTGCTGTGGACCGTTGGCTGACGACCGCCTCCGCGAGTGCGAGCAGACTCAGAGCCAGAAGCCAGCGCTGCATCATCGACCCGCCCCAGGCAGCGTATGCCGCGAACAGCGTCGCTCCCACAGCCACTATCAGCGTGATCACGTCGAGCGCGGAGGCAAGATCGCCTTTCACGGCCGACGGTGATCCGATGAGCCGGGGCAGGAATGCCTGTCCCCACGAGACCATCAACTCGGTGATCACCACCGCGAACACCACCACGGCGACCGTCAGTCGGACCGGGTAGCGCAGCCCGGGACGGCGGCGTCGGCGTTGGTCGGACCACAGGATCACCATGGACGCCAGCAGTCCGCCCACGAACACCAGATGCCACAGGTAGTAGAGGGTGACGGAGCTCTGGTCGCCGCCCAACAGTGGTTGCACGCCGCCGGTCACCCCGGGGAAGAACAGCGGAAACCCCAGCAGCAGTCCGGCGACGAAGAGGTAGGTCGCCCCCAACCATTGGTAGGCGCGCTGCCCGGACGTGCTGGCCTGGCCCAGCAGGAGGGCGGCGGTGAACCCACAGACAATGGCCACCACCAGCGCGTGGGTGACGGGCACCCAGACGAGCGGCTCGAGCATCCGCTCGCTCTGATCAAGGACCCACGCGGTCCCTAGCACGAGCAGGCTGGCACCGACGCCCCACGCCACCCAGCCGCCGCGGGTCAGCGGGCGCGGATCGTCGAGCGCGAACAGCGCTGCGTCGGGCACCGCAACCTCCGTGAACGCATCCTCTTGACAGAGCGTAGTCAGCGACGGAATCAGCAGGCCACCCACTTGATGGGGCCGTGCACTGGTGTCCGCTATCTGCGTCCGCGACCGGACCGGGCGGAGGGGGATCCCTCATCGGGCAACGGGCGGTCAGCGCCTCCTACAGTCGAGAGCATCCGGCCCGTGACGGCCCGGGAATACCCGACGAGACGACGCAGGGTCAGGTGGTCAGGTGTCCAGTCCAGCGCCACACCACGATCTCTCCCTGCCCCAAGTGGTCACAGATGACTCGCGGGCAGCCGCGGAGGTCCTGAGCGCCGGAGATCCGACGGTCGTGGACCCCGGCGCGAGCCTGCTGATCCGGGCCACCCGGCGCCTGAGCCGGTTCTCCGAAGGACTGCGCAAGCCGCTGGCACGGGGCCGGACCGGAGCGCAGGACCGGCTGCAGCACTGGCCGTGGCTGGCCGCGGTCGTTGCCCGCTATCGCCGGATCATGGGCGAAGCCCAACGGCAACAAGCCGCCCTCGCCGCAGCGGGCGGCGCCTTCTGGCTCATCATCTCGGTCTTCCCCGCCATGATCGCCGCTGTGATGGTCTTCGGCTTGGTCGTCGATCCCGCCCAGGTGGTGACGTCGCTCAACGGGCTGACCGACACCTGGTCCGGCGGGTTCGGGGCGGACGTCACAACACAACTGACCAAGGTGGCCTCGGCGGGCGACCGTTCGCTGTCGGTCGGCTTGATCGTGTCGGTCACTCTGTCACTCTGGTCTGCGTCGGCGGGACTGGCCGCATTGACCCGTGCGATTCGCCAGGCGTTCGGGTTGCGCCCCCTGACGTTCGTCGAGGTGCGTCGGCGCAGCATGGTCGGCGCCGTGTTCGTGGTCGTGATGCTGGGGATGGCAGTCGCCTTCGCCACTGTCGAGGCATCGCTGATCGAGTGGGCGGACCGACTGTGGGTTGGGTGGGTCGCCGTCTTCCTGGACCTGCCGGTCGCCATCGTGTTCCTGGCGTTCATGATCACTGCCTTGTACCGACTCGCCATCGGGAAGCGCATCAAGTGGCGGCCACTGATTCCAGGGGTCCTTTTCGCAACTGTCGGACTGCTCGCCATCGGCATCGGCTACTCGGCGTTCGTCGACTACTTCACGTCGCGCTATGCCGACGTCTACGGCGCTGTCGCCGGGACGATACTGGCTCTGCTCCTGGCCTACGTTGCGGTCTACTTCGTCGTGCTCGGCGCCATCATCAATGCCCAGCACCTGGCCGATCAGCGGTCGCGGCTGCTCGCTCGGTCCGTCGACCCGGTCATCCCGCCGCAGGGGGCGCAGCTGTCCGGCGAGTGCGCTTCACCACGATCGCCGCAGCCATCGCCGGATACAGTCACCCCATGACCAAATGGGAGTACGCGACCGCACCTGTGCTGGTGCACGCCACGCAGCAGATCTTGAACAATTGGGGTTTGGACGGCTGGGAGTTGATCCAGATCGTTCCCGGGCCGAACCCCGAGAACGTCGTCGCCTACTTCAAGCGTCCGTTGTCGTGAGCGTCCGGCAGCGGCTGACGGATCTGGGCATCGCCCTTCCGGACGTTCCGGCGCCGCTGGCCGCCTACGTCCCTGCAGTCACCAGCGACGGGTGGATCTACACCGCTGGACAATTGCCGCTGCGCGACGGAACGCCGCTTGCGGTGGGAATCGTCGGCGCCGACGTGACCCCGGAGGTGGCGGCCGAGTGTGCGCGCCAGTGCGCGCTGAACGCCGTAGCAGCTATCGCATCGGTCGCCGACCTCGACGAGGTCGAGCGCATCGTGAAGGTGACGGGGTTTGTCGCGTCGGCCCCCGACTTCACCGCACAGCCGATCGTCGTGAACGGAGCCAGCGAGTTCCTGGGAGATGTCTTCCAGGACGTCGGGGTCCACGCCCGATCGGCAGTCGGGGTAGCGGCGTTACCGCTGGGTGTCCCCGTCGAGGTCGAGGTCATCGCCCGGTTGCGGGGTTGAGGGTGGTCGAGCCGGAACGCCCCAGCCTGGCGATTCCCGAGCAGTTGACCGCCCGGGCTCTCGCCCTGGCCACCGGCGACGGCGAATGGACGGCACCCGAAGCGCGCGACGCCGCCACCGTGATCCTCCTGCGCGACGGCCCGGACGGGGTGGAGGTGTTCCTGCAACGGCGGATCAATCGCATGACCTTCGCGCCGGGCATGTACGTCTTCCCCGGTGGCCGGGTTGAGCAGTCAGACGCGGTCGTGGCTTGGAGCGGACCTTCCGACGAGCCGTTCCCGCTGAGTGAAGGAGCCGGTGCCACTGCGTCATTCCGCGCGCTGACCACCGCCGGCGCGCGTGAGACGTGGGAGGAAGCCGGGACAGTGCTGGCCCGCGGATCCGAAGGCCCGGTGCGGGACACCCCGGTCGAACCGGAGGCCGACTTCGTGGCATGGATGGACCGCCACGGCTATCAGATCGACGGCTACTCGTTCCGCGCATGGAGCCACTGGATCACTCCCGAGGTGGAGAACAAACGGTTCGACACCCGGTTCCTGGTCGCGCTGCTGCCCGACGGTCAGTATGCCGTCGATCGCGGCATCGAGTCGGACCATTCGTCGTGGTTCACTCCGGCGGCGGCGTTGGCCGGGGCGCGGTCGGGGGCGATGCCCATGCTCCCCCCCACGACCGATGCGTTGTCGCAGCTGGCTGGGTTCCCGACGGCCCGCGCCGCGTTCGATGCGGCAGCAGATCGCAGCCCACGCCCTTGGCTGCCGCGGCCGTTCCTCGGCTCTGCGGGTGAGATCGAGTGGCGTCTGGTGGACGCCTACTCCGGCGAACCGATCGAGCTCCCGTGACCCTGCCCTTCATCGGATCGACCGGACCGTGGGCGTCCGGGCCGGTGTTGCCGACCGCAGAAGTGGTGCTGGCGCCGAACCCGTCACCGATGACGCTCGACGGCACCAACACCTGGGTCTTGGGGGAACTGGGCACTCCTGCGGTCATCGTCGATCCCGGACCGGCCGACGACCGGCACCTGGAGGCCGTGCGGACGACTCTCGAAAGGCGCGACCAACGCCCGGCCGTGATCTTGCTGACCCACGGCCACCACGACCACTCCGAGGGCGCTCGCCTGTTCGCGGAGACGCTGGGCGTCGCTGTCCGTGCGTTGGACCCGGCGCACCGCTATGGCACGGAGGGTCTGACCGCCGGCGACCGGGTGTCGGTGGGATCGGTCGAACTGTCCGTCGTGGCCACGCCGGGGCACAGTTCCGACTCGTTGAGTTTCCATCTGAGCCGGGAGCGGGCGGTGTTGACGGGGGACACGCTGCTGGGACGCGGAACTACGGTGGTCGCCTGGCCGGACGGGTCGTTGGCCGACTATCTGCGCTCGCTGCGCGATCTCCGGGACCTGACCGCCGAACACGGCCTGAGCCATGCCCTGCCCGGTCACGGACCGGCCACCACCGAGCCGCTCAGCCTGCTGGACGAGTATCTGCAACACCGTCACGAACGCCTCGACCAAGTGCGCGCCGCGATCGAGGCCGGGGCTGCTTCGGTCGCCGATGTGGTGGCCATGGTCTACGAACCGCTGCCCCCCGGCGTCTACCCCGCCGCCTACGCCAGCGCGGCCGCCCAGTGGGAGTACCTGACAGGCCGCCCCCCCGGCGCCCCCTGACCCCCGCCGCACCAGGGGACCGCAAAACTCGCGCTCCGGCGCGCACCTCGGGCGCAGATGTCCCCCTACGGCCGTGGACTGTGATTTCGCGCGAGGTTTGCGGTCCCCGGACGGTCAGGCGGGGCGGCGGGCGGTTGCCCGGAGTCGGACATAGTCGGCGTACCAGCGGCCGGTGGCCGGGTCGCGCAGGGCGGGTTCCAGCACCACACAGGTTTCAGCGACGAGCGCGTCCTGTTCCCCGACAGGAACTCCGGCGGCATCCAGGTAGCCCTGCCGGAAGGTCCGCAGCCAGTCGGCCATGCGTCCGGGCAACAGGGTGGGCCGGGGCACGATCCGCGCGTTCACATCGGTGAAGCCCGCTCGTTCGAGGACGTCGGTGTACGCCGCCGCCGTCGGGTAGTACTGGCCTGGATCGGTGTCACGGTAGCCACGGTGATCCATGACCGCTCCCAGCCCGGTCCGGATCGCCGCGATGTTGCCGAACCCTCCGAACTCCACGGCCAGCCGACCGCAGGGACGCAACGCGGCGAACATGGCAGCGGCGGCCGCGTCCGCATCGAGGATCCAGTGCAGCGCCGCGTTGCTGAATACCGCGTCGAACTCGCGGTCGAACGCCATGGCGGTGGCATCGACGAGCACAGCGTCCACGCCGCGCGCCTGGGCGGCCTGGATCAGCTCTGGTGACGCATCCACGCCGACCACCTGTGCGCCGGACTCGGCGATGGCGGCGGTCAGGACGCCGTCACCACAACCGACATCGAGGATCCGCTCGCCCGACTGCGCGTCGAGGAGGGCGAGGACCTGCGTGGCGTGGTCGGCGACGAACCGGCCGTGTGCTGCGTAACGATCGGCGGACCAGCGGCTGGTGGGATTGACCGCAGCCACGATCGTGGGTCAGCGGGCTCGGCGCTGGAGCCGGTCGGTGTCGATCAGGATCACGGAGCGGGATTCCAGCCGGATCCAGCCCCGCGACGCGAAGTCGGCCAGTGCCTTGTTCACGGTCTCGCGACTGGCGCCGACGAGTTGCGCCAGTTCTTCCTGGGTCATGTCGTGGGTGACCGACACCCCGCCCTCGACGGGGACCCCGAATCGCTCGCCCAGGTCGAGCAGCGCTTTGGCGACGCGGCCGGGGACGTCAGAGAAGACAAGATCGGACATGGCCTCATTGGTGCGGCGCAGGCGCTGGGCCAGAGCCGTGAGCAGAGCTTCGGCCACCTCGGGCCGACCCGAGAGCCACGGCCGGAGTGCGTCGTGGCCGACCTCGCGGGCCACCACGTCGGTGAGTGCGGTAGCCGTCGCAGCACGCGGGCCCGGGTCGAAAAGGGACAACTCGCCGATCATCTCGCCCGGACCGATCACCGCCAGCAGGGCGTCGCGACCATCGGCCGAGGCGGTCCCCAGTTTGATCTTTCCCTCTTCGATGACGTAGAGCCGATCACCCGGATCGCCCTCGCGGAACAGGATCCCGCCCTTGGCCAGTCGCACGACGTTCGTGGCGGCGCGCAGAGCGGCCGCCGCCTCGGGGTCCAACGCCGCGAACAGGGGTGCCTGCATCAGCACGTCATCCACGCCGTCCGACCTCTCATTCGCCTAACTCAACGACCAGTGTGGCGCAGATCGCATCACTATGCAGACCTGAATCGGGCCAAATTACCGGGAATCGGACGGTTTGAGGCCGCCAGATACACGGATTCCGTAGCGAAAGCTCACGAGTGGCCCATGAGTCGCTCGTGCAGGGCGGTCAGGGCGAGGGTCGGGTCCTCGCGATAACGGGCGATCAACTCGCCGGTCACCTTGTCGATGCGCAAGTGCAGCTCGTGGCGGTACTCACTCAGTCGCACCTCCGCCTGACGCAGATGGTCGGCCAGATCCTCCCGGTCCAACGGGTCGCTCGGGATCATGCGACTCCACAACTCAGCCAGGTCGGGCAGCGGCGGCAGGGATTCGACGGACTCCACCTTCAGGGCAGCCAATCGCCGGTGCGACGAGCGGGAATCGGCGAGGACCCGGGCCAAGCCTTCGCCGCGATCCCCCGGCCGGTCGCGGGCACCCAGCAGGTCGATTCGTGCCTGGACGATGCGCCGCCAGTAGGAGACTTTCGACTCTTCGTCAGTCAAGCCCGACCGCATGGCACGCAGTTCGGCCAGCTCCACGTCGGCGAACGTCGCGTCTCGTTGCGGCGGGATCCGGGAATCGCGCGACTTGCTCCGCGTGCCACCGGAACGCGGAGGGGGAAACTGCACCTGCGCCACCTTCATCGACCCTCCTTGCCGAAGCCCTGGAGTCTGCATCGCCCACCTGTTGGTGACCATTGAGGCACTTGCGCCATACGGGTCACTGAGGGTGAGCGCGCGCGCGGAGCGTCACCGACTGGCGGGGGGGCGCAGGTCGGGGAGGCGCCGGGCCGACTCCGGAGGGGTCGGGGATTAGTGTTGCCCGCGTGGCTGCCTCGACCGTCGATGTGACTGGGTTCTATGACGCCGAGTCACCCTTGGCCCGCAAACGCCGGGCCCGCCGCGCCATGAGGATCCTCACCGCCACGTACCCGGACGCGCGCTGCGAACTCGACTTCACGACGCCGTTCGAACTGATCCAGGCCACGGTCCTTTCGGCCCAATGCACCGATGCCCGGGTCAACCAGGTGACGCCGGCGCTGTTCGCGCGCTGGCCGGCGCCGGCTGATGTCGCCGCCGCCGACCGCCTCGAACTGGAGGAGGTCATCAAGCCGACCGGCTTCTTCCGCGCCAAGACGACCAGCCTCATCGGCCTCTCGCAGGCTTTGTGTGAGCGGTTCGACGGCGAGGTGCCCGGACGGCTCACCGACCTGGTCACCCTGCCCGGCGTAGGGCGCAAGACGGCGAACGTGGTGCTGGGCAACGCGTTCGGCGTGCCCGGCATCACGGTGGACACCCACGTCGGACGCCTGAGCCGTCGGCTGGGCTTCACCCGCCATGATGATCCGGTCAAGGTGGAACACGATCTGATGGAACTGTGGCCCAGGTCCGAGTGGACCCAGTGGTGCCACGTCATGATCTGGCATGGCCGGCGGCGGTGCCACTCCCGGCGCCCCGCTTGTGGTGCCTGCCCGGTCGTGCGGCTGTGCCCGTCCGCCGGCATCGGCCCGTTGGATCCCGCCGCCGCTGAACGTCTCGTCAAAGGAGCGGCATAGTGGCGCCGCACGCATGGTTGAACGAACCGGTTCTGCCCGCCCTTCCCCGCTGGTTGGCTCCGGTGGTCGACGCGGTGGGCCGGATCACCCCCGAAGATCTGAGTGCCTTCCTGCCGCCGCCAGAGGGTGGCCGCCCGGGGGCGGTGCTGATGCTGTTCGGGGAGTCGGTCGATGGTCCGGATCTGTTGATCATCGAACGGGCGGCCACCATGCGTTCGCACGCCGGGCAACCCGCCTTTCCCGGCGGGGCAGTGGATGCCGAAGACGCCGACGTCATTGCCGCAGCGTTGCGTGAGGCACAGGAGGAGACGGGTCTCGATCCCTTCGGGGTCACGGTCTTCGGATCGCTGCCCGACCTCTGGCTCCCACCCTCGGGGTTCGTCGTGACTCCGGTCCTCGGGTGGTGGTCGACGCCGACACCGGTGGCCGCTGCGGATCCGGCGGAGGTCGCCTCGGTGCATCGGATCCCGATCACCGAACTTATGGACCCGGCGCACCGGGTCGAGGTCCGCCACCCAGTGGGCTACGTCGGACCGGGCTTTGAGGTCAACGGGCTGCTGGTGTGGGGATTCACGGCCGGGTTGATCTCCCGCTTGTTCGACGCGGCCGGCTGGACCATCCCCTGGGAACCCGCGCGCCAGGTCGACATCGGTCCCCTGCTGTGATCG
>CAZVYU010000018.1:4478-20527 GCA_964631645.1 uncultured Actinomycetes bacterium | reverse complement strand
GCCCCCTCGCCGCCGGTTGAGTAGGCGCGCAGCGCCGTATCGAAACCCAGGCGACCACGACCCGCACCTTCCGGCTCGTTCGTCGTTCAGCTGCTGCGCCCCAGCCCGTCGAGCCACGGGATCAGGATCTGGGCGAACTGCTCCGGTGCTTCCTCCTGGGGGAAGTGCCCGACCCCCGGCAGGTCCACCCGACGGTAGGTTCCACGCACGTACCGTTCACTGCCGTCGGAGGTGCGCGGCAGGATCGAGCCGTCGGCCGCGCCGAGCACGTGCAACACCGGCTGGTGCACCGGGAACTCCATCCGCTGCTGGAACCGGCGGCCGTCGGGTCGCGGGATCGACCGCAGCGCCCACCGGTGGTACTCCAGCGCACAGTGAGCGGTCGAGCTGAACTGGATCGCCGCCCGGTACATGCCTGAGGTTTCCGCGTCGGGCCAGCCGGGCACGGCGCCCCAGTCGCGCAGGATCGTTTCGACCTTCGCACCGTTGTTCTTCACCAGAGCCCGTTCCGGGGCGAACGGCCACTGGTACCCCAGCGTGTACCGCGACAGCCGGCGCTGTTCGGGATCACCGGTGATCCCGCGGCGCAACGGAACCGGGTGCGGCATCGACACGGGCACGATGGCACGCACCGCCGACAGCCGCATCACCGCAGCGGCCCAGGCGACCATGGCGCCCCATCCGTGTCCGATCATGACCGCGCTCGACTCGCCCAGCGAGCGCACCACACCCGCGGCGTCGGCGGACAAGGTGTTCGGGTCGTAGCCGTGCGGGGTGTGGTCGGATCCGCCATATCCGCGCAGGTCCATGGCGACGGCCCGATAGCCGGCCTCTGCCAGCACCGGCAGTAGGTGGCGCCACGTCCACCAGTACATGGGGAAGCCGTGCATCATCAGCACCAGCGGGCCTTCGCCCATCTGGGCGATATGGAATCGAGCACCGTTGGCCGCTACGTCACGGTGTTCCCATGGCCCGTCCGCCCAGACGGCTTGTTCGGGAGTCGGGATGTCGTCCACGCGGATCGGTCAGGACGCGGCGCGGCGCACATCGCCGGCGCGCTGCGCCACCGCGTCGGCGGCCCGCGGCGCGGGCAACACTTCAGCCTTCTTGCCCGACAGGAGCTGTTTCGTCTTCTCGAACTCGGCCTTGGCGAGCTTGGGACCACTGATGGTCTTGGCCCGCTTGCGACCCAACAGCCCCAGCACCGCCGTGATGATCAGGAGCACGAGCGTGACGATCCCGAAGCCGGCCCAGACCGGCAAACCGACCGCGACCAGGACATAGGCAAGGGTCACCAGCAGGAAGACCAGAGTCAGGAACCCGACGACGGCGGCGCCGATCAACATGCCGCCGGTGGCGGCCACCCCCTGCTCGGTGGACTTGATCTCGGTGCGAGCCAGCTCCGTCTGCTGTTTGGCCAACTGCTGCGCGTCGGACGCCACCGACTGGATCAACTGGCGGATCGTGGGGTCGCTGCCGTTGGTGCTCACTGCTGTCTCCTGGCGTCGGGGCGCGGCGGCCGTGTCGCCGTCAGCCTAGTGCCCCGTATCGGGATGTCCACAGTTCCCCCGGGTCAGGACGCCGGCTCGCTCGGTGGCTGTTTGCGCTGGTACACGTCCGGGATGCCGTCGTTGTCCTCGTCGGCCTCCTCGACCGCGGCCAACTGGGCGTAGTAGCGGTTGCGGGTCACCAGCAAGCCGGTCGCCAACGCGGCCGACAGCACCGACGCGAGGAGGATCGACAGTTTGGCGCCAGACAGGTTGGCCGCATCGTCGTAGAACGCCAGCTCGGCGATCAAGAGCGAGACGGTGAACCCGATCCCGGCGAGCATCCCGATGGCAACCACATCCCTCCACCGGATGGACTCGGCCAGCGACGCTCGTGTGAATCGGGCCATCAGCCAAGCGGTACCGACGACGCCGATCGGTTTGCCGACCACCAGTCCGACGATCACGCCCAAGGCGATGGGACCGGAGAGCGTGGCGGCGATGTCGGTGCCCACCACGCTGACACCTGCGGCAAAGAAGGCGAACAGCGGAACAGCTACTCCGGCACTGATCGGCCGGATGACGTGCTCGGCGCGCTCGCCCGGTGACTCGGACTCGCCCGGGTCGGTGGTCACCCGGGTCAGCAGTCCCGCGGCGACGCCGGCGACCGTGGCATGAACGCCGCTCGCGTGCATGAACACCCACGCCGCGACCGCGATGGCCAGATAGATCGGCCACCCCTTGACCCGGCGCCACTGCAGGATCCCGTACAGCGCCAGGAGCGCCACCGACGCGGCCAGGGCCGCCGGGTCGAAGCCGTGGGAGTAGAAGATCGCGATGACCGCGATGGCCCCGAGATCATCGACCACCGCCAAGGAGAGCAAGAAGGCACGAAGGGCGACCGGCAGACTGCGTCCCACGACTGCGAGCACCGCGAGCGCGAACGCGATGTCGGTGGCCATGGGGATTCCCCAGCCGCCCGGCTGACCCCCGGCCATGACGGTGTTGATGATCGAGTAGAGAAGCGCGGGGACCAGCATGCCGCCGAGCGCCGCGGCGATCGGGACCGCCGCCTTGCGCGGGTTGGACAGGGAGCCGACCTGGAATTCGTGGCGCAGCTCAACGCCTGCGACGAAGAAGAAGATCGCCAGCAGACCGTCGGCGGCCCACACGGACAGCGGCAGGTCCAGATGCAGCGCAGCCGGCCCCACGACGACGCTCGCCAACGCGAAGTAGGTGTCGGCCCACGGGCTGTTGGCCCAGATCAGGGCAATGGTCGCCGCCGCCAGCAGCAGCACCCCGCCGGTGGTCTCGTCGCGCAGGGCGTCACCGACCCACTGGCGTTCCGGCAGGGGCAGCCGTCCGAACAGACCCTCGTTCGCAGCGGACACGGGCACCTCCCGCGGCCACCCTAGACCGCCGCGGCTCCCCCCGTCGGGGCTCGCGCCCGGGGACCGCAAACCTCGGGCCAAGACGCAGTCATCGGGCGTCGGGGGGCCGCTGCGCCCGACTTCTCTGCCCCAGGCCGAGGTTTGTGGTCCCCCGGGCCGCGCCGGGTGGAGAGGCCAGTCTCGACTCGCCGATGGTCACGGTTTGACCTCCGTGGTCATCTGACCTACTTTCCTACTTGTAAAGTCTAGATAGTTACTCAGTAGGAAATACCTATTAGGTACAGAATGGATGGGGAAACAGTGTTCACATCACTCAAGCGGCGGGGCAGCCTGACCGCTCTTGCTGCCGGGGCCGCGCTGGTCGTTGGGCTGGCGGGTTGCTCGTCGTCGTCGGACACCAGCGCCTCGACGGACGCCTCTGCCGCTCCGGTGAAGACTCTGCGTCTGGGGTTCTTCCCCAACCTGACCCACGCTCCGGCGTTGGTCGGTCTGCAGGAGGGTCTGTTCAAGGAGGCTCTGTCGGAGCAGGAGATCACCGTCACCCCGACCGCATTCAATGCCGGTCCCGACGCCGTGAGCGCCCTGTTCGGTGGCTCGCTGGACATCACCTACATCGGCCCCAACCCGACCATCAACGCCTACGCCCAGTCCCAGGGAGAAGCCGTCAAGGTGATCTCCGGCTCGACCTCCGGCGGAGCCGCGCTGGTGGTCAAGCCCGACATCAAGAGTGCGGCGGACCTCAAGGGCAAGAAGATCGCGACGCCGCAGCTGGGCAACACCCAGGATGTGGCGGCCCGGTACTGGCTGAAGGAGCAGGGCCTGACGACTGACACCAACGGCGGTGGCGACGTCTCGATCCTGCCGCAGAGCAACTCCGAAGGGCTCACTGCCTTCAGCAGCGGTCAGATCGACGGCGCCTGGGTCCCTGAGCCCTTCGTGGCGCAGTATGAGGAAGCCGGCGCCAAGGTCCTGGTCGATGAGAAGTCGCTGTGGCCCGACGGCAAGTTCGTGACCACCAACATCCTGGTGCGCACGGAGTTCCTGAACGACCACCCGGACATCGTCAAGGCGTTCCTGGAAGGACACGTCGCTGCACTTGACGCCATCAAGAAGGATCCGAAGGGTTCGTCCGAAGCCGCGAACGACTCCCTCCAGTCGCTGACTGGTTCGTCGCTGGATCCCAAGATCCTTTCCGCGGCCTGGGACCAGATGGACTTCACCGCTGATCCGCTCACCGACACCCTCGTGGAGTCGGCGACGCATGCCGAGGACGTCGGTCTGCTCGACAAGGCCCAGGTGGACGCCGCCGGCGGCCTGCCAGGCAACCTGTACGACCTGGCCCTCTTGAACGAGGTGCTCAAGGCCGACGGCCAGAAGGAGGTCTCGTGATCGGGACCTCGCCACGGGAGTCCTCCGTGCAGCCGGCACCCCAAGGGGTGCCGGCTGTCCGGCTGGATGCAGTGTCGAAGGGCTTCGGCGGGGACGAACCGGTCTGGGCCCTCACCAACGTCAACCTGGACGTCGCCACCGGCGAGTTCGTTGCGGTGGTCGGCGAGTCCGGCTGCGGCAAGAGCACGCTGCTCAATCTGGTGGCGGACCTGGACCAGCCGACCGCCGGCCAGATCGTGCGCAGCGACCGGGTGGCCCTGATGTTTCAGGACGCCACCCTGCTTCCGTGGCTGACGGCTCGCCAGAACGTCGAACTGGCGCTCCGGGCTCGCGGTGTCCCGCGGGCCGACCGGCGCGACCAGGCCGAAGAACTGCTGCAGGTGGTGCGCTTGGGCAACACCGGCGACAAACGGCCCCACGAACTGTCCGGTGGCATGCGTCAGCGCGTGAACCTGGCCCGCTGCCTGGCCCAGGATGCCGGCATCGTGCTCATGGACGAACCGCTCGGCGCCTTGGACGCGATGACCCGTGATCTCTTGCACGACGAGATCGAACGAGTCAGTCGCGAACGGAACCTGACCGTTCTGTTCGTGACCCACAACATGCGGGAGGCCGTCCGACTGGCCGACCGCGTCATCCTCATGGCTCGGGGCCAGATCCTTCACGAACATCCAGTGCCGCTCAGCCGCCCGCGGGTCATGGACTCCGCGGACGTGGCCACCCGCGCCGCGGATCTGACCGCTCGCCTCAAGAACTCCGGGAGTGACCGATGAGTGCCGTCCTGACCCCAGTCGTCGAGCGACCGGTCGATCTGCCCCCCGGCGCTCCATGGTGGGCCAAGGCGTGGGGCTGGGCCTGGCCCAAACTGCTGGCGATCCTGATCGTGCTCGCCGTGTGGCAGTTGGTCGTCATGAGTGGGTGGCGACCGGAGTACGTCCTGCCGTCGCCAGCGACGACACTCAGCGCGCTGTTCGAGATGGTCGGCACCGACCGGTTCTGGTCGGCCTTGATGACCACGATGACCCGGGCCGTGATCGGTTTCGCACTCGCGTTGGTCGTGGGGACCGTGGTGGGGATCCTGGTGGCCCGAATCCGACCTCTTCGGATGGCGACGGGCGCCCTGATCACCGGGCTTCAGACCATGCCCAGCATCTCGTGGTTCCCACTGGCGATCCTGCTGTTCGGGCTCAACGAACAGGCGATCCTGTTCGTGGTGATCCTGGGTGCCGCACCCAGCATCGCCAACGGCGTGATCACCGGCATCGACCATGTCCCGCCGGCCTACCACCGACTGGGCAAGGTCCTGGGGTTCGGATCCGCGGCGATGTATCGCCATGTGGTGCTTCCCGCAATCCTTCCCGCGTACGTGTCGGGGTTGACCCAAGGGTGGGCCTTCGCCTGGCGCAGTCTGATGGCCGGTGAACTGTTGGTCATCATCGCCGAACGTCCGTCGCTGGGTGCGTCGCTGGAATTCGCTCGTCAGTTCTCCAAGGCACCGGAGCTGTTGGCCACGATGCTTGTGATCCTGATCATCGGAATGCTGGTCGATGGCCTGTTCTCGTCGGCTGCCCGTTCGATGCGCCGCCGCCGGGGGTTGGCCGATGTCTGACGCACGACGGTGGTCCACCGAGAGCCGGTCCCCGGGTGTGACCCCCGCGTCGCCCGCTCCGATCCGGTTAGATGGCACCATGCAGGTGTCCGCCCGGGTCGACTACGCGATGCGCGCTCTGGCCGAGTTGGCCGTGACCAGCGCTGAAGATCCGGGACAGATGGTCAAAGGCGAGGAGCTCGCCAGCCGACAGGGGATCCCGCCGAAGTTCCTGGAGGGGATCCTGAACCAGTTGCGTCGCAACGGTCTGGTCGCGAGCCAACGGGGGGCCGACGGCGGCTACCGCCTGGCCCGCAGCGCCCAGGAGATCACGGTGGCCGACGTGATCCGGTCGCTGGAGGGACCGCTGGCGGCCGTGCGCGGAGAACCCCCGGAGGACACCGAGTACGCCGGACCGGCCGGGCACCTGCGCGATGTGTGGGTGGCCACGCGGGCGTCCATGCGAGCGGTGCTCGAGAACGTGACGCTGGCCGACATCGCCGGTGGCCATCTCCCGGCCGGACCTGCGTCGATGCTCGACCAGCCCGGCGCCTGGGAACGCCGCTAACCCACCCGCCCGCCCCCGCCGTGCGCCCCCGGGGACCGCAAACCTCGCGAGAACACACATTGCTCGGGCATGTGGGCCCCTGGATGCCCGAGGTTCGCGCACGTGCCCGAGGTTTGCGGTCCCCCCGGGAGCAGCGGGGGGACCGGTGGGCGGAGGCGTCGGTAGGGTGAGGGCGTGAGTGATTCAGAGTCGACCTCGGCGGCGGGGCCGTCGCCGGCCGCTGCCACCGCCTTTATCCACCAGGCGATTCCCATGCTGGGGTCGCTGGGCCTCGAGGTCGTGGCGATCGGCGCCGGTTCGATGACGCTGCGTGTTCCGTTCGAAGGCAACGGCAATCACGTCGGCACGATGTACGCAGGTGCGTTGTTCGCCATCGCCGAGGTGCCCGGTGGGGCGATCGCAGTGCAACTGTTCGACCCGGCTCGCTACTACCCGGTGATCCGGAGCATGACCGTCGACTATCGGCGTCCGGCGACCACCGACGTCACGGTCGTCGCCGAGATCAACAGCGCAGAAGCAGATCGGATCCGCGCCACGGCCGATGCCGAGGGCAAGGCGGACTTCGTCATGGACCTCGAGGTGAAGGACACGGCCGGGCGAGTGGTGATGACCGCTCACGGCGACTACCAACTCAGGACCCGCTGACGGCGCCGCGGGACGGCGACTCAGTCCTCGCTCGGCCCGCTCAGCCCCTCGGCGATCAGGTTCATCACGGCCGGGTCGGCCAAGGTCGTCACATCGCCCAGGTCACGATGTTCGGCGACATCACGTAGCAGGCGACGCATGATCTTGCCCGAACGGGTCTTGGGCAGTTCTGCCACCACCAAGATCTGGCGAGGCTTGGCGATCGGGCCGATCTCGTGGGCGACGTGGTTGCGCAGTTCGGCAACCAACTCCTCGCCGTCGCTATGGGTGCCGCGCAAGATCACAAACGCGACGATCCCCTGACCCGTCGTGGCGTCCGTTGCCCCGACCACGGCCGCCTCGGCCACCGCCGGGTGGGACACGAGCGCGGACTCCACCTCGGTGGTCGAGATCCGATGACCGCTCACGTTCATGACGTCGTCGACCCGACCCAGCAGCCAGATGGCGCCGTCATCGTCCAACTTGGCGCCGTCGCCGGCGAAGTACACATCGGGCCAGCGCGACCAATAGGTGTCAATGTAGCGCTGATCGTCGCCCCAGATCCCGCGGAGCATTGACGGCCACGGTTCGTCGAGAACCAAGTACCCGCCGCCGCCCGGTTGTACCGGGACGCCGTGATCGTCCACGACCTGTGCGCCGATGCCGGGAAGGGGACGCATGGCCGAGCCGGGCTTGGTCGCGGTCAGGCCAGGAAGCGGCGAGATCATGATCGCGCCCGTCTCGGTCTGCCACCACGTGTCGACGATGGGGCACGCGTCGCCACCGATCACTCGGCGGTACCACATCCACGCTTCAGGGTTGATCGGCTCGCCCACGGACCCAAGCAGCCGCAGCGACGACAAGTCGAAGGATTCGGGCAGTTCATCGCCCCACTTCATGAAGGTCCTGATCGCCGTGGGCGCGGTGTACAGGATGGTGACTCGGTGCCGCTGCACGATCTCCCACCAGCGGCCCTTGTGCGGCGTGTCCGGCGTCCCTTCGTAGATCACCTGGGTCGCCCCGTTGGCCAGCGGCCCGTACACGATGTAGGAGTGCCCGGTGACCCAGCCGATGTCGGCCGTGCACCAGTAGACGTCGTCCTCGGGTTTCAGGTCGAAGACCGCCCAGTGGGTCCACGCGGTCTGGGTCAGGTATCCGCCCGTGGTGTGCAGGATCCCCTTCGGCTTCCCCGTGGTTCCCGACGTGTACAGGATGAACAGCGGGTGTTCGCTGTCGAACGCCTCGGCGTGGTGATGCTCGGCTGCCGCGTCGACCACGTCGTGCCACCACACATCGCGGTCGTTCCACTCGACCTCCGCGCCGGTCCGGCGCACCACCAGAACCGTCTCGATCGACGGTGTCTGCGCGACGGCCTCGTCAACAGCAGGCTTCAGCGGCAGCGACCCGCCGCGCCGGAACTGACCGTCGGCGGTGATCACGGCCTTGGCCTGGGCGTCGTCGATCCGACTGCGAAGCGCCTCGGCCGAGAACCCCGCGAAGACGACCGAGTGCGGCGCTCCGATGCGCGCGCACGCCAACATCGCCACCACGGCCTCGGGGATCATCGGGAGGTAAATGGCGACCCGGTCACCGGCTTCCACGCCCAGCCCCTGCAACGCGTTCGCCGCCTTGCTGACCAACACCTGAAGTTCCGCGTACGTGATCTCGCGGACGTCCCCGGCCTCGGACTCGAAGATGATCGCCGTGCGATCGCCCCGGCCGGCGGCGACGTGCCGGTCCACGCAGTTGTGCGCGACATTCAGCTTGCCGTCCGTGAACCAGCGGGCGAACGGAGCCTTGCTCCAGTCCAGCACCTGCTCCCAGGGCTGGGCCCAGTCCAACCGGTCGGCTTGTTCCGCCCAGAACCCGAGCCGATCGGCGGCGGCCGTGTCGTAGGCGTCGGCAGCCACATTGGCCCGCGCGGCGAAGGTCGGCTCCGGCGCGAACGTGCGGTTTTCCTGCAGCAGATTGTCCAGTGCTTCGTTGCTCACTGTGGTGCTCCCGATCGGATAGGCGTTCCCCGCGCCTAAGCGCCGACACTATCCGCTCGGGCGATTAGATTCATAGCGTGTCCGACCCGATCCAGACCCTGGCAGAACTGCCCGGCGTGCCCGAGGCCCTGACTCAGGCCCGCGACGCTGTCGATTCGTTGCTGTGGGACCGCACGGCGCGGCGGCGCGGTCGCGCGTTGAGCGCCGAGTCCACCCTGCTGGGGGCCTGGGCCGACGCCGCCTTCGAAGGGGCCGAGGTCCCCCAAGCAACGCTGCGGGCCGGCGCGGTGGAGGATTCGCCGGTCGGTCGGACCGCCGCTCGGACGCTGGCCATGTACGCCGAACTTCCCGCACTCACCGATCTGCTGACGACCGCCCCGCTCCAGGCGCTGGCACGACTGCACGCCATTGTGGCCGTCGGATCCTGTGACCCGGTGGGTCGGCCCCGGACCGCGGACGAGGTGGCCGATCCGCTCCGCACCAAGACCGCCGTACAGGCTCGCACGGGCGCGCAACGGCTCGGCGCCCTGGCCGACCTGCTGACCACACCGACCACCGCCCCCGCGCTGGCGCTCGCTGCTGTGGTGCACGGCGAGTTGGCCGCGACCCAGCCGTTCGAGTGGGGGTCCGGCCTGATCGCCCGGGCGTCGACGCGCTGGGTCATGCGGGCGACCGGATTGGACCCCGACGGCTGGTCGATCCCCGAGGCCGGCATCCGGCAGTACGGCCGCCCGAAGTACGTGACCGCGCTGCGCGGGTATGCCGGCGGCTCCCCGGAAGGCGTCGCGCAGTGGCTCATCGTCCATGCCGGCTGGGTGGCCGCCGGGGCGACGGCAGGCGCGGAGTTGGTCCCCGACCTCCCCGACGACTGACCCTCACGGAGCGGGCTCGGACCGCGCAGCTCGATCGGTCAGCCGCGGACCCAGTGTCACGGCGACGACGATGAGCCAGGCGATCATCCCCACGTGCAGCACGTCGTTCTCGGAGAAGTAGAAGCCACTTCCATCGGCCCACAGGGACTGGGTGACGCCGGCGGCGTAGTACGCGAAGTAGGCGACCTGGACCACGATCAGCAGAACCGCCGCCCAGAAGATCCAGCGCGCAGCCCCACGCTCGGTGGTGGTCTCCGCTCGCCGCCAACGCGCGCCGGCGACGATCATCACCAGGATCACACCGGGCAACGCGAAGAGCATGAGGACCTCAAAGGAGAGCAGCGACTTGCTGGGGAGCAACACCCCCGCCGCGGCGACGACGCAGTACACGACGGCGTTGATCACGGCGTAGAGGATCAACGCAGTGCGGGCACGTCCCACAGTGCAGGCATACGCCACCGCGACGACCATGGCGCTCACGCTCCAGGCCTGCGTGACGCTGTAGCCGACCTCGAAGCCGTTGGTGTATCGGCAGATCTCCTGACCTGCACACTTCAGTTCGTAACTGAACGCCTGATAACTGATCCCGGCCTGCGCCGCACCCAGACCACCCAGTACCAGCGCGATTCCCAGCCAGCCGCGGGAGCGCTGGCCCCGTCGGGCGAACAGGAAGTACAGACCGACCCCGATCCACAGGGCAGCCAGCGCGAACACCAGGAACGTCCCCAGCGGTTCGTTGACGATGGTGTCGCCCACCTGCACACAGGGCCGTTGCTCGCACCACTCCTGCGGGGTGACACCCGGATCGGCGGTGAGTTCGTCGAGCCGGCCGCAGCCCGCCAATCCCAGGACGAGCGCGCCGCCCACGAGGCCACGGCCCGCAGGTCGCCGACCGATCCACGGTCGGTCGAGGCGTACATCCGGCTCCGACGGGGGAGCAAGTGGCGGCGTCATGGGAACACGCTGGCAGTCAGCACAGGTTTTCGCCAAGTTTCCCGGTGACAGCAGCATCGCGGGGCCTGCGCGGACGGACTGCCGAAACGTTCCGGCACGCCGAATCGGTTCACTCCTTCTCCGACGCGGGGATAGGTGGGGCAACGAAAGAAGGAACCATGACCACTCGTAAGACCCTCCGCACTCTCACCGCCTCGCTCGTTGCCGCCGTCGGCATCGGCCTGCTCGCGCCAGCCGCGGCGACCGCCGCGCCCACGGGGGCGAATGGCAGCGGACCGCTCATCACCACCGACCGGCTCAAGGTCTGGAACGGTGAAGAGCAGGGCACCTTCCAAAACGGTGACGAGCCGGTCGTCGTCACCCTGATGATCCGCACGACCCTCGGGGTGAAGGGCAGCACCCGCACCGCGTGGGTGTCGGACAAGCCCCGCGAACTGGGCTCCGGCGTCGACAACGGCGACTGGGTGACGGTTCCCGATGATCAGGGCGACGCCCACTTCACCGCTGCCAAGCAGGCCCTGGAAGGCGGCACGATGGCCGTGAAGCACATCTCCCAGGCCGACCTGGAGCAGGCCTACGACACCAAGACTCCGCTGCGGCCTGATCTGGTCATGACCGTCACCTTCGCCTTCGACGGCGACTTCAGCGGCCAGAAGACCTTGATGGCGTTCATGGATACGTTGCGCACAATGATGGTCGCCAAGATGAACCCGGTGTTCGCGTCCGCCGACCTGCCTAGTGACTTCACGCAACTTCCCAAGAAGGTCGAAGAGATCACCGCGAAGGCGAAGAAGGTCACCGTGGGGGTGTGGGACGTCCTGCTGAACGTCGACAGCATCTGGAGCTACGTGTGGAAGTCGGGCGGTGACTACGACGATCTGATCGGCGCATCTGTGGTGGGCTACGTCCCGGTCGAACGAGACTTTCTGGACGCTTTGCCGTTCGAGCCGCAGGACGTGGGCTTGACCGAGGACTGGAGCCGCTCGCTGAAGCCCCGTCCCGTCATCGGCGACGGCTGGATCGAGGTCCCCACTCAGGTGGGGTTCCTGGCCCGGGACGCCAAGGACGCTCACCTCACCCATGTCGTCCAATCGGATCTGCCGATCGAAGATCACGTCGGCTACGACCTCCAGCACTTCGTGGGGGCCAACCGCTGAGTCTGGTCCGACCCGAGTCCCGCTGGCTCAGTCCGAGCAGGGCATCTGGGTCAACGCGCGGAGCCCGGCGATGTCGCCGGGCTCCAGCGTGACCCTGGAATCGCTCAGCGTCCCGTTCATGATCGACGAGGACGCGTTCACGTGACCGAGGCCCAAGGCATGTCCGGACTCGTGCTGGTACAGGGCCTCGCGCATGCCGTCGGCGCTCAGTGCCAGCGCGTCTTCGGCGTCGATCATGACGAACCCCCGGTCCCCCACCAGGCTGCCGCCGTCCACCCCGGCATCAGAGGTGACCTGCAGACCCCCGTTTCCGGCGGTCCGGCCGCGGACGGCTGCCGCACCGTATCTCGAGTCACCGACGTCCTCGGAACCGGTCACATAGGTGATGCCGATGGTTCCCGGTTCGATCGAATCGAGGTCGAGCTGACCGTCGTCCTTGGTCGTGAGCTGGCGTTCGCCGGCGTAGTCGAACCGGTAGTAATCGTTCGACGCCCGGGCCCAGTTGCGCAGCACCCGATCCCAACGCGCGAGCTCGCTCGCCCGGTCCATCCCGACGGCGTCGGCGCGCGTCAGATCCACCGTGTACCGGATGGTCCCGCCGCACCAACGCCCCGGGTAGCGACTGTCGTCGGACTTCAGCAGGAAGGCGTAACCCTTGGTCTTGCCGTTGGCCTCTCGCTGAAGGGCGTCGCTGGCAACGGGGTTGCGCGCGTCGGCAGCCAGGTCGGCCCGGAACTGGGGGTTGGCGGCCACCACTGCCACCGCCCCCACCGTGAGGACGGCGGCCGCGGTGCGCAGCGCGACATCGACAGGGGCCATACCGCATTACGTCGGCCTGCGAGGCCGCGTTGCCTGACTCCGTGATCGTGGGTAACCCGTTCGGCCCAGTCAAGCGGCACAAACGGGACAAGGCCGTCAGCAACCCTTGAGCCGGGCGCGCTTTGGAAATTCACGATCGCTTGCCCGGTGGGTGCCGACGTCCTCCGGGCGCTCAGTGACCGGTCGTCGCCGACCGTCGACCCGCGTACCACGCGAGGCCGAGCGCCACCGCTCCGCCGATCGCCACCGCGGCAGCGCGGCGACCTTCCTTGGTCTCCAGCGGAGTCCGCATGGCCACGGGCTTGGTGAACCGGACGATCGGCCAGTCCCGCTCTTCGGCGATATGGCGCAGCTCGGAGTCCGGGTTGGTGGCGACCGGGTGTCCGACGATCTCCAGCATCGGAAGGTCGGTGTGGGAGTCCGTGTAGGCGTAGCTGTCGGCCAGGGAGTACCCACGTTCGGCGGCCAGGTCCTGCATGGCGTCGGCCTTGTTGGCGCCATAGGCGTAGAACAGGATCTCGCCGGTGTAGTGACCGTCCTCGACGGCCATCTGCGTTCCGAGGGCGAGGTCGACGCCCAGGCGGTCTCCGATCGGCTCGACGACCTCGGTCCCGGAGGACGAGATGATGATCACGTCGCGGCCGGCCTCGTGATGCTCGTCGATGAGTTCGAGCGCTTCCGCGTAGACGATGGGATCGACGATGTCGTCGATCGTCTCGGCAACGATCTCCTTGACCCGAGCGACGTCCCAACCCTTGACCAGGTCCGACAGGTACAGCCGCATCTGCTCCATCTGGTCGTGATCGGCGCCGGACAGCAGGTACACGAACTGGGCGTAGGCCGCCTTCACCGCATCGGGTCGGCGGATGAGGCCGCCCTCGTAGAACTTGCGAGTGAACGCCAGCGTGCTGGACTTCGCCAGGATCGTCTTGTCGAGGTCGAAGAAGGCCGCGGCCAGGGGCTCCGTCACGGGCCGATCCTATGCATCCGCCGATGGGGGAGGTGAGTCGAACCCGGGTTGATCCGGTGGGGGCTCGGCGGGGAGCAGTCGGCTGATGGTGAAGCCCGCGGCCACGGACCCGACGACCCACCAGGTCAGTGCCAGGCCCGTGGACACGAACGCCAGCGGGATCGACGTCAGGAACACCACCACAGGCGACAGGGAGCCGATGACCTGTGCGCGTCGGAATGCCGGTGACAACGGCGCGACGAAGAGTCCGTCGCGATCGGCGATGAGCAGCAGGACGACTTCCATGGCGCTGACCGCCGAGGCGTAGACGGCGAAGACGGCGACCGCGGTGGGGTTCTGCCAGTACTCGCCCAGCACGCCGGCGGGGATCGGCAGCAGGGCGATCAGCGCCAGGTAGACGATCACCGCAGCGACGTACCGACCGTTCATCGCCCTCAAGGTCATGGTGAAGCGGTGATTGGCGCGCCAGTAGATGGCGACCCAGACAAAAGCGACGAGGTAGGCCGCGACCGCGGGACCTCGTTCGACGAGGGCGTTCCACAGGGCCATCGGGGAGTCCGCGTCGGCCGAGTCGACCTCGGGGATGCCGATCTCGACCGCGGCCAACGTCAGCGCGATGGCAAAGACCGCGTCGGAGAAGAACACGACACGGTCGAAGGCCACCCCGTCGCCGTCCCGCTGATACACCGTTCGGTTCCACACGGAACGCACGTGCTGCGTCATGGCAGGCACAGTACCGCCCCCACCCCATTCGCTCGCCCGGGGAACCGCAAACCTCGGCATCGGGCCCAGGACTCGGGCATATCGGACCTTCGGCGCCCGAGGTGTGTGACGGGGACCGAGGTTTGCGGTCCCCGAGGCGGTGCCGAGGACTACAGTCAGTCCCCTCACCGGGAGGTCCGTGTGGCACTGCGCTGGGTGGCGGGGGTCGTCGGGGTCCTGTTGGTGTTGGCGATCGCCCGGGCCCTGATCAGCGATCTCCTGGTCCCCCGACCCGCGAACTCGGCACTGACCAAGGGCATCCGACTCCTGGTCCAAGGCCTCATCTCGCTGGTCGCCGCCACGAACTGGCCCTATCGCCGCCAGCACCGGCTCCTCTCGCCGGTCGGTCCCCTCGTCGTCATCATCACCCTGTTCATCGCGGTCATCGGGTTCCTGATCGGCTTCTCCTTGCTTCTTTACGGACTGACCGGAGAATCCGTGGAGCAGGTGGTCACAGCGGCGGGATCCGGCTTGTTGACGCTGGGGATGACGCACGTTGCGGACCCCGGCCAGATCGTCGTGACCTATCTGGCGGCCTTCACGGGCATGGTGATCATCGCGGTCCTGATCGGTTATCTGCTGGTCCTCCTGACCTCGTACCAGGCGCGCGAGGCGGGGGTCGTCAAGTCGACAGTCTGGGCGGGCGAGCCGGCATGGGGGCCGGAACTCCTGTGCCGTCGGCGCCTCGGGGGAGCCGGTGCGATGGACCCGCTCGCGGAGGGATGGATCGACTGGGTCTGCCAACTGCGCGTCGCACACACGCTGTATCCCACCTTGGTCTACTTCCGCTCCTCCGGGAACATGCGGGGCTGGGTGACGACGCTGCTCGCCCGGATGGATGCCGCCTGTCTGGAGCTCGCGGTGGCGACCGACAGTCGCGACGGCAACCTGACGGCGCTCATCGCCGAAGGGGTGCAGACGCTGCGGGTGATGCGCATCTTGGTGGAACCGACGCGCTCGCTCTCGGAGTCCGAGGTGGTGGTCCCCGACTTCCAGGAGCCGAACGCGGGCCATCCACGCGCGGAGGCGCTGTACCGAGCGATCCGGATGGACGGCGACCGGGCACGGCAGACCGACCCCCGGAATCGTCTCGAGGAGAGATGCACCCTCACCCGAGACCAGTTCGACGAAGCCACGGAACTGTTGGCTGCCGTCGGGGTCCCGCTGGTTGCTGATCGGGAGGCAGCCTGGCGGTTCTTCCAGCGGATCCGGTCGCAGTACGAGGAGGACGCCTACCGGGTGGCCGAACGGATCCACTCAGCCCCGGCGCCGTGGTCCGGTCCCCGCCGCGGCGATCTCCCCACGGTCTGGCCGACGAAGTCCGCCCGGATCCTCGCCGACCTCTGACGGCCGCCCCGGGGGACCGCAAACCTCGGCCGCCGCCGCAGTCCGCGGGCGTGGCCCGTCCCCGGGGCCCGACGTTCGGGCCGCGCGCCGCGGGTTGTGTTTTTCGTCGTTGGGTGGGTGTCGCCCCTTC
>CAZVYU010000018.1:0-4468 GCA_964631645.1 uncultured Actinomycetes bacterium | reverse complement strand
GGGGCACCGCCACCCCCGGCCCCACCCCCCCTCCGCGGGCGGGGCCCGGCCCGGGGGCCCGCCTTGCCCCCCGGGCCCCTCGGTTGGCGGTCCCCCGGGGTGCTCGGGGAGCGGCTGGGTCGCGCGGTTGAGCCGGGGTCACTAGCCTGGCGATCATGAACCGCGCGTTGATCAACTCCTTGGGTGAGCAGGACCGGCTGCTGCTGGCCGAGACCGAGCCCGCCCAACTGGCGGAACTGGACGAGGAAGGGCTGCTCGACCTGCACAAGTTGGTTCGCAAGCGCCGCAACAAGTACCGGTCGATGTATCGGCGCAAGGGAGCGGTCAAGGCCAAGAAGAGCGGCGGCCGCGGAAAAGGAAAGCAGAAGAACAAGCGCAACGCCGACCGGTTGGAGGCGTTCGAGGACGCCCTCGCCCGGGTCAGCCGGGCCTTGGCGACTGCCGCCCGCGAGTCCGCCACCGAACTCCGTACCGAGCGCATCGCTGCGGCACGCGCCGCGAAGGCGTCCCCCGTTGGTGGCACGCCTCGTCGTTCCCCGCGCAGCAGTGCGAACCGCACCAATGCCGGTGGCGCCACGACCCGCACCAATGCCCGCAAGACCCCGCGCACCCGCAAGGCCACGGCCGCGACCCGCGCCAGCGTCGCCCGGCGACAAGCCACCCGCGACTCCCGCTGACCGTCCGGGGGACCGCAAACCCCCGCCCCGACCCCCAAAAAGCGGGGCCCCCGGCCCACGCTGCAGGACCCCTGGCGCCGCGGGCCGGGCGGGGGGACCGAACCCCGCGGGCCACCGCAATCACGTGGGGCACCGCCGCGACGCGGGGCCCGAGTTCCGCGCCGGGGGCCGAGGTTTGCGGTCCCCCGGACGGTCACTCGTACGTGGTGCCGGCTGCCGCCTTCTCGATCAGCGACTGGGGCGGGGTGAACCGATCGCCGTACTTGGCGGCCAGCTCGTTGGCGCGCTCGACGAAGCCGGGCAGGCCACCCTCGTAACCGTTGATGTACTGCAGCACCCCACCGGTCCACGGCGGGAAGCCGATGCCGAAGATCGACCCGATGTTCGCCTCGGGGACCGAGCGCAGCACACCCTCGTCCAGACACCGCACCGAATCCAGGGCTTCGACGAACAGCATGCGTTCCTGCAGCTCCGTGAAACTGATCGACTGCGGGTCGACGTCGCCGCCCCACCGCTCGGCCAACCCCGACCACAGTCCGGCCCGCTTGCCGTCGACATAGTCGTAGAACCCGGCGCCGGCGGCCCGACCACCACGCTCGAGTTCGACCACCATGGTGTCGATCAACGGGAACGACGGGTGCTCGGCGAACTCCCAGCCCTCGGCCTTGGCGGCCTCGCGCCCGGCTTCGCGGATCCGGCGGGCCAGCGTCAGGCTGACCTCGTCGAACAGAGCCAGCGGTCCGGTCGGGTACCCGGCCTGCAACGCCGCCTGCTCGATCGACGGCGCGGGAACACCTTCGCCCAGCATCGCCGCAGCCTCGCCCATGAACGTGCCGATCACACGGCTGGTGAAGAAGCCGCGGCTGTCGTTCACCACGATCGGCGTCTTCTTGATCTGCAGCGCGACGTCGATCGCCTTGGCGATCGCGGCGTCCGAGGTCTGCTCACCGACGACGATCTCGAGCAGCGGCATCTTGTCGACCGGCGAGAAGAAGTGCATCCCGATGAAGTCGGCCGGCCGCGAGATCCCCTCGGCCAGTCCGGTGATCGGCAGCGTCGACGTATTGGACGCCAGAAGTGCATCGTCGGCCATGTAGGGCTCGATCTCGGCATACACCTTGTGCTTCAGACTCGGATCCTCGAAGACCGCCTCGATCAGCAGATCCGCGCCCTTGGCATCAGCCGGGTTGTCGGTGGCGGTGATCCGGTCCAGCACCTCGTCCGCCGCATCCTGCGTCATCTTGCCGCGGCTGACCGCCTTGTCCAAGATCTTGCGGCTGTAGTCCTTGCCCTTCTGGGCGGACTCCAGCGACACATCCTTGAGCACGACCTCCATGCCGGAACGCGCCGACACATAGGCGATACCGGCGCCCATCATGCCTGCGCCCAGGACGACCAGCTTCCTGGCGCGATAGGGCTCGAAACCCTCCGGTCGCGCACCACCCTTGGTGATGTTCTGCAGATCGAAGAAGAACGCCTTGATCATGTTCTTCGACACCTGGCCGGTGGCGAGATCGACGAAGTAGCGCGTCTCGATCTTGTCGGCGTTGTCGAAGTCGACCTGTGCCCCCTCGACGGCCGCGGACATGATGTGGTGCGGGGCCGGCATCGGTGCGCCCTTGACCTGCTTGCGCAGGTTCGCCGGGAACGCCGGAAGCATCGCTGCGAACTTCGGGTTGCTCGGTGTCCCCCCCGGGATCTTGTATCCCTTGACGTCCCACTCCTGCGTGGACTCCGGGTGCTCCTTGATCCACTTCTTGGCCTGGCTGATCATCTCGTCGGGCGTGGCGACGAGTTCGTCGACCAGACCCACCTCGAGCGCCGCCGCCGGCTTGCGCCGCTGGCCCTGCAGCAGGACCTCCATCAGCGCCTTCTGCAGGCCGAACATGCGCACCGTCCGGGCCACCCCGCCGCCACCGGGCAGCAGCCCCAGGGTGACTTCCGGCAGGCCGATCTCGCTGCCCTTGACGTCCAGGGCGATGCGGTGATGGCAGGCCAGCGCGATCTCGAGACCGCCACCCAACGCGGCGCCGTTGATGCACGCGACCACTGGGATGCCGAGCGTCTCGATCGTCCGCAGGTTCTTCTTCATTGCGAGGGACTGCGCCTCGAGTTCCGCAGCATCGGCCTGGGTGGCCTTGCTCAGCAGCCCCAGATCACCGCCGGCGAAGAATGTCTTCTTCCCGCTGGTCAGGATGATCCCGGTGATCGACTCCTTGTCCGCCACCAGTCGCTCCGTGGTCTCGGCGAGCGAGTCCTGGAACGTCCGGTTCATCGTGTTGGCGCCCTGCCCGGGGTCGTCCATCGTCAAGGTGACGATCCCGTCGGCGTCCTGGTCCCACTTGATCATGTTGTTCATTCGTTCTCTCCTGAAAGTCGTCGGCCGGTGTCAGATGCGTTCGATGATCGTCGCCAGGCCCATGCCGCCGCCGATGCACAGCGTCACAAGGCCGTAGCGGCCTCCGCTGCGTTCCAGTTCGTCGACGACAGTGCCCATGATCATCGCGCCGGTGGCACCCAGCGGGTGTCCCATGGCGATGGCGCCTCCGTTCACGTTGACGTTCTCGATGGGCAGATCGAAGTCCTTGGCCCACTTCAGCACGACTGCGGCGAATGCCTCGTTGAGTTCCCAGACGTCGATGTCGGCGGGGGTCAGCCCGGCCAGGCGCAGCGCCTTCTCGGTGGCCGGGGTCGGGCCGGTCAGCATGATGGTGGGATCGGCGCCGCTGACGGCGGTCGCGACCACACGGGCCCGCGGCACCATCCCGGCCTGGCGACCGGCC
This sequence comes from uncultured Actinomycetes bacterium, assembly GCA_964631645.1. GTDB lineage: Bacteria > Actinomycetota > Actinomycetes > S36-B12 > CAIWTL01. The sequence continues at coordinate 1,008 of CAZVYU010000018.1, read as the reverse complement.
TCTTCGCTGCCCACCAGGACGACCGCCGCGCCATCCACGATCCCGGAACTGTTGCCCGGTGTGTGGACATGATCGATCTTCTCGACCCAGTGGAACTTCTGCAGCGCCACAGCGTCGAAGCCGCCCATGTCGCCGATGCCGGCGAACGACGGCTTCAGCTTGGCCAGATCGGCCATGGTGGTGCCCGGACGCATGAACTCGTCGTGATCCAGGATGGTCACTCCGTTGATGTCCTTGACCGGGACGACCGACTTGGTGAAGTTGCCGGCGCTCCACGCCTTGGCGGCGCGCTCCTGCGACAGCACGGCGTACGCATCGACGTCGTCGCGGGTGAACCCCTCGGTGGTGGCGATGAGGTCGGCGCTGATGCCCTGGGGCACGAAGTAGGTGTCGTACGCGGTCTCGGGGTCCATGGCCCAGGCACCACCGTCAGAGCCCATCGGCACGCGGCTCATGGACTCGACGCCACCGGCAACGACGAGCTGGTCCCAGCCGGCCCGGACCTTCTGGGCTGCGATGTTGATGGCCTCGAGCGCAGACGCGCAGAACCGGTTGATCTGGGTACCGGCCACGGTGTCAGGCAGGCCGGCCGCGATGGCGGAGGTCTTCGCGATGTCCGCCCCCTGGTCGCCCACCGGGGTGACACAGCCCAGGACCACATCGTCGATGAGGGCGGGGTCCAGGTCGGGGTGACGCACCTGCAGTTCCTGCAGGAGGCCGGTGACCAGCGACACGGGCTTGACCGCGTGCAGGGAACCGTTCGCCTTACCGCGGCCTCGCGGCGTGCGGATTGCCTCGTAGATGAATGCTTCGCTCGACAAGATCCACTCCTAGAGCTGCGGCGGGCACCCGCCCGCGATCGGGGACATCCGCCCCTGACCCTCCGAGTGTAGGCACGATCGTTACCGGCCAGTAACAACCCCCGGCTCCCCCCGTCTGTCGCCCCCCGGCCTCCCGGCCGCGGGGTGAGTAGGCGCGCAGCGCCGTATCGAAGCCAAGGCCGACCTC
>CAZVYU010000017.1:29755-32335 GCA_964631645.1 uncultured Actinomycetes bacterium | reverse complement strand
TCCAAGAGCCGCCGGATCGATCCCCACCCCCACCCCGGCGCAGCGGGAACAACCATGGCCCGCATCGACGACCCGGAGGGCTTCGATACGCGGGCTGCGCCCGCTACTCACCCCGCAGAAGCGCGGCACTCACCCCGGGGGCAGGCCCCTGGACACCGAGCCGGGGCGGGGGTGGGGTCGACTCCGGCGGCGTCAAGCGGAACAAGCGTGCGCAGCCGAGCGCCAGCGAGGCGAAGCACTGATCAACACCGCGCCGCCCGCAGGGCGGCGACCTCCACTCCAAGAGCCGCCGGATCGATCCCCACCCCCACCCCGGCGAAGCGGGAGCAACGCGGGGCGGCATCGACGACCCGCAGAGTGGGTCGATCGGGCGTTTACCTTCGCTTCATCTGGAGTTCACCCCTAGGCTCCGCCACATGACCAGCGTCGCCGACCCCACTGCGGGAGACGACCCCCCACGATCCGTCGGTAAACGGCTGTCGTCGGCGGTGTTCACGCCCGGCAACATCCTGGCCGGCGTCTCCGTGGGCGCCTACCTGATCCCCCAGGCGATGGCGTACGGACAACTCGCCGGCATCGACGCCGCCACCGGGTTGACGGTGGCTGCGGTCCCGCTGATCGTCTACATGATTCTGGGTCGCAGCACCCACATGTCGCTCGGTCCGGAATCGACCGTCGCCCTGATGGCCGCCGCGGCCGTGGGACCCGTTGCCGCCGCGACCGGCATTCCGGTCCTCAATGCCTTGGCGATCACGAGCCTGCTGGTCGGGCTGGTGCTGTTCGTCGGGTGGCTCCTCAAGGCATCGTTCCTGGCGGACCTGCTGTCCAAGCCGATCCTGATCGGGTACCTCACCGGCGTGGCGATCCTCATGATGATCTCCCAGTTGCCGAAGATGCTCGGCTACGACGTGGACACCTCGTCGCTGGTGGGACTGTGGGACACGAACTGGCAACTGCCGGACTGGCACACCCTGGCCATCTCGCTCATCGTGGCCGGCATCTCGCTGGGCCTGCGGTTCGTGTCGAAGAAGATCCCGGGTCCACTCATCGGGCTGATCGTGTCCATCCTCCTCGGACTGGCTTGGGACGTACCCAAGGTCGGAACGGTGACCCTCAGCCTGCCGACGCCACAGTTGTCCAGCTTCACACTCGACGCGGTGGCCGTCCTCATGGTGCCCGCCCTGAGTATCGCGGTCGTGTCCTACACCGACGTCATGGTCACGTCGCGGGCGTTCGCCGAGGGGGTGCCACCCAACCCGGCCCACGAGATGCGGGCCCTTGCCGGGGTCCAGGCGGCCACCGGGTTGACCGGTGGCTATCCGATGTCGGCGTCGTCGTCGCGCACCGCGCTCGCGGTGGCCGCCGGGGCCACCACCCGGTTCTATTCGATCTTCGTCCTGCTGATCCTCCTGGCCGGACCGCTGCTCATCCCGGGCGTCATCGCCGCCGTCCCCATCGCCGGCCTCGCCGGGGTCATCCTGTTCGCCGCGATCACGCTCATCGAACCCAAGGAGTGGGCCGCACTGCTGCGGTTCCGCAAACGGGAGACGAGCATCGCCGCGGTCTGCACCATCAGCGTGGTCGTGTTCGGGATCCTGCCGGGCGTCATCATCTCCATCGCCCTGTCGATCGCCGAGTTCATGGCGCGGCTGGCCCGCCCGCACGACGGCGTCCTGGGATTTGTCCCGGACGTGGCCGGCATGCACGACGTCGACGACAACAAGAAGGCCGTCACCATCCCCGGCCTGGTGGTGTTCCGCTATGACGCTCCGCTGTTCTTCCTCAACGCCTACGACTTCTACAACAAGGTCGAGGAAGCCGCGACCCCCGGTACGAAGGTGCTGATCCTGAACATGGAGGCCAATGTCGAGCTCGACTCGACGGCGCTGTCCATGCTCGAGGAACTCCACAACACCCTCGACGCCCGCGGTACCGAACTGTGGCTGGCGCGCGTGAAGAACGACGTTCTGAACCCCATGCGCGATCATGGCGTCGCCGACATCGTCGGCGAGGACAACATGTACCCGACCCTGCCCACAGCGGTCGCCGCGTACAAGGATCGTTTCCCGGATGAGGGCCGCCGGGTCGAGCCGGCCGGTGGGTGACATTCACGACACCGGCGCTCCGCAGTTGTGCAACTACACTGGGTGAATGCGGCCGACTCCCGCCTTCGCTCTGCGCCACCCTGCTCCCCACGCGGCAGCCCCGGGGCAGTTGCGGCGCGGGCTGCCGCCGCTTCCTTACGCGATCCTGAGCGGCATCGTCGGAATGGCGGCACTTTTCGCAGGGGTCTTCGCCGTGTTCCCGATGCAGGATTCGCCGCGATACATGGTGCTCGACGGCGTGGCCGCCGCCGGATTGACCGTGGTGGCCCTGCTGACCTGGTTCGTGGCGCCCCGAGCCGGCAGCGGATGGCCGCTGGACCTCGTCATCGTGGGCTGTGTCACGGTGGCAGCAATCGGGGTCACCGAGATCCACAACCCCGAAGGGCAACTGACGGTCGGCATCGGACTGGTCCTCTTCGGCGTCTTCGCCGCCTACTTCCGACCCGCGTACCTGTTCATCGCCGAACTGGTCTAC
>CAZVYU010000017.1:24730-29655 GCA_964631645.1 uncultured Actinomycetes bacterium | reverse complement strand
GTCTTCGATCTGGACGCCTTCAAGGAACTGAACGACCGGCACGGCCACCTGGCCGGCGACCGGCTCCTGGTGGACCTGGCCGACGCCTGGCGCGAGGAGTTGCGCAGCTCCGATCTGTTGACCCGGTTCGGCGGCGACGAGTTCGTGGCGGTTCTCCCGGGCACCGACCGGGACAGCGCCGAGATCCTTGCCACCCGGATCCGGGCGTCCTACCCGGTGAGTGTCGGCTTCGCCGACTGGCGCCGCGACGAGGACCTGTACACGGCACTCGCCCGGGCGGATCAGGACTTGTACCGAAACAAGGCAAGCGGACAGGAATCGGCCCATCGGCGGGAAACCACGGGTGATCCGGCCTAGGTTGGGGCCATCGTCATCGATGGAGGATCCATGGCCCGCTTCATGTCCACCTGCGCCGCGGGAGTAGCCGTCTCACTGGCGCTCACGCCGCTCGCTGTCGCTTCGGCCCAGGCAGCGGTGACACCCTCCGCCGGCGCCGCCGTGGCCGCCGCACAACAGGCGAGCCACAATCCGGTGAAGGTGCGCTGGGACTGGAGCATGCCGACGTTCATGGTGGACAAGAAGACGTTCGTCCCGACCACCGACACGTCCGATCCCGACTGGTTCCAAGGCGGCTCCTACATCAAGGGCCCTGACGGAATCCCCGACAAGCCGATGGCCGAGGTCGACCGCTACCCCAACGCGGGGCCCTCCACCTACGGTCAGATCCCGAGCAACGGGAAGTTCCGCGTCCTGCTCGACGCCACCCAGAGCACCGGCAAGGGGTCGCTCACGTGCAAGTGGGTGATCCGGACCAAACCGACCACCCGCGTGACCAGCAACTGCGCGAAGAAGAAGGCAGTCACCCTGCCCGAGGGCACCTTCGGTCTGAAACTCACGGTCACCGACAAGAAGAAGAACACCAAGACCATCGCCAGCAGCATCAAGGTGAAGAACGTGCTGGTGGCCATCATGGGTGATTCGTATGGCTCCGGCGAAGGGTTCCCGCCGTTCACCGAGGCCACCGCGGACGGCAAGGGACGCCAGATCGACTGGGACTATGCCTCGTGCAATCGCACCCGCTGGAGCGGGTTCGTCCGCGCGGCGCAGACGGTGGAGTCGGCCGACAAGCGGTCGAACGTGACCATGATCGACGTGGCCTGCGCGGGCGGCGAGATCGACAAGGGCTACATCCGCGACATCGTCAGCCTGAAGCCGCCGGTCACCAAGGAGAACCCGACCGGAGGCATCCTCTACCCCAAGCGGCGCCTGAAGGCCAACGGCGTCCAGCTCCCCGGGTACGAACAGCCGCAGATCGATCAGGTGCGGCGGCTCGCCCGCAACGGCACCGTCGACTCGGTGCTGCTGAGCATCGGCGGTAACGATACGGGCCTGTCGGACATCGGGATCGCCTGCGCGCTCGAGGATCTGGCCAAGCCGAACTGCTACAACGAGGTCCCGTTCTTCTGGGACACAGAGCCGAACGCGAAGCCGCTGTACGAGGTGATCGACGACAACCTGGTCGATGTGGCCAAACGGATCAAGAAGATGGCTCCCTGCTTCGGCGAAAAGGGGACCTGCAAGACGACGAAGGCGAAGGGCAACAAGCCGGCCAAGAAGGCCACCCGCTCCAAGCCGGTCACCTTGGCGCGGTCCAAGAACCTGATCCACGCCATGTACCCCGACCTGACGTCCGAGAACGTCAACGGCGCGATCGTGCCGTGCAGCAACAAGTTCCCGCCGCAGTCGCCGATGAACCAGCTGGACAACACGTGGGCGTTCGACTCGGTGTACCAGGGCAAGGCCGGCAAGCCGTACACGCTGCCCGACACCTTCTCCCCACCCCTGCCGAAGCCGGACCCGAAGACCATCACCCCCAAGGGCGACAGTCTGCCGGTCCAGTTCAAGAACAACCAGAAGACCTACGGATGGACCGCAGGCACCAGCATGTTCCGCGCTTCGCGGGGACATGGCTTGTGTGCGGGCGCCGAGGCGTGGGAGTACGGCCTCACCCAGGCCCAGTTGGCCAAGAACCCGGCCAACCCCTCGGGTGCCTTGCACCCCAACGAGTTGGGGCAACAGGCCTACGCGGACATGCTGGGACCGAAGACCAAGAAACTCACCAATGTCCCGGTGAAGAAGCCGCGCTCCGTTGTTCTGAACGGACTCGGCTGAAGTTCGGGGCTGAACGTGAGATGAGGGTCGGGCAATGGTCGCCGCGTGGGGACTGGTCATCCCACTCGCCCTCGGGGCGGCGGTCAGCCCGGCACTGCTCACCCTGCAGTTGCTGATCCTGTCTGGTCCGAGACATCAGGTGGCCCGGGCGTGGGCCTACACCCTGGGCGTGGCGCTCACCGTCGTCCTGTTCATCGTCCTGATCGCGACCGTCGGACGGGGCCTGGTGCTGGCCAGCGGGAACGAGGACGTGGTGGCTCGAGTGGTGAAACTGGCGGCGGCCGCCGGCCTGGCCTTCCTCGGAGTTCACACCCTGCGCCGTCCCCCGAAGCCCGAGGACAGCCACAGCAGACTGGCCGACGCGCCGACGCTGGCCTTCGTGCCCGTCGGGTTCGGCGCCATGTGGCTGAACCTGTCGTCGCTGGTGCTGATGTTGCCCGCCGTGCACGTGGCCGTGAACTCCGCGGCACCCGTGGATCAGACCGTGGCGATGCTGGTCCTGATCGGGCTCTGCGCGCTGGCGCCGGCGCTGGTGCCCGCGCTGGTGGTCACGGTGCTCGGCAAGAAGCGGTCGGCCCCGCTGTTGGCGCGGCTCAACGGCTTCACGCAAGCCCACTCTGCGCAGATCAACGCGGGCATCTGTTTCCTGTTCGCGGTCCTGCTGTTGGTGAGTGCGATCAGAGGATGAGCCGTCGCGTCGGCGTCCCCGGTCCGGTTGAATGGGGCCATGCCATTACAGGGTGAGTATGCGCCGAGTCCGGTCCCGTCGATCCGCAAACAGGCCGAGGACTACGAGCGCACGGATGGTCGCGAGGGCGGCACCATGATGGGCCTTCCCGTGATCATCCTGACGTCGCTGGGTGCCACTTCGGGCAAGATCCGCAAGACCCCGCTCATGCGGGTGGAGCACGACGGACAGTACGCCGTGGTGGCGTCGAAGGGCGGGGCCCCGGACCATCCGAACTGGTACCACAACCTGGTCGCGAACCCGCTGGTCGAACTGCAGGACGGCGCAGAGCGGCACGATTACCACGCCCGCATCGCTACCGGTGCGGAGCGCGAGGAATGGTGGGCGCGCTGCGTCGCGGACTTCCCGCAGTACGCCGACTACGCGGCGAAGACCGAGCGGGAGATCCCGGTATTCGTGCTGACGCGTGCGTGAGTGATGCCGACTGGAAAAGACCCCAAACGCTGGTGGGCACTGTCGGCGATGTGTTTGGCGATCTTCCTGGTCGCCGTCGACGGCACCGTCCTGAGTCTGGCCACCCCGAGCATCGTCCGGGACCTGCAACCGACGGCCACCCAGGTCCTGTGGATCGGTGACATCTACTCGTTCGTCCTTGCCGGACTACTCATCACGATGGGCAACCTGGGCGATCGTTGGGGCCGCAAACGCATGCTGCTGATCGGCGGCTCCCTGTTCGCGGTGCTCTCCGTGTTCGCCGCGTACGCCCAGAATGCCGAGACGCTGATCCTGATGCGCGCCCTGCTGGGCGTGGCCGGAGCGACTCTGATGCCCTCCACCCTCGCGCTGATGCGCTCGACGTTCACCGACGACGCGGAACGCAGTTTCGCGGTCGGCGTCTGGAGTGCGATGGGAGCGGCCGGGGCCGCCGCGGGACCGCTGTTCGGAGGCATCCTGCTGCAGCACTTCTGGTGGGGCTCGGTGTTCCTGGTGAACGTGCCCATCATGGCGCTGGTCCTGATCATCGGGATCCCGACACTGCGGGAGTCGTGGGACCCGGAGCCCGGTCCGCTCGATCTACTGTCGGTCGCCCTGTCGATGATCGGCATCCTCGGGCTCGTCTACGCGATCAAGGAGAGCGCGGTCCATGGCGTCGAGCCTGCCTACGCCATCACGGGTCTGGTGGGTGCAGTGGCGCTGGTGTGGTTCATCCGCCGTCAGCGTCGACTCGAACATCCGCTCCTGGACGTCCGCCTGTTCGGCAACGGAGCGTTCACGGGCGCGGTCCTGGGCATGTTGTTGTCGGTGTTCGGCCTGGCCGGTGCGCTGTTCTTCTTCTCGCAGTTCCTTCAGTTCGTCCTCAAACTCGAACCGTTGCAGGCCGGGCTGTTCGAGTTGCCGGCGACACTGGCCGCGCTGGTCGCGGCACTTCTCGCCGGGCGCGTCATGCGTCGGTTCGGCCGAGGGCCGGTGACCTCCATCGGCCTGATCGCCATCGGCGCCGGCATGGCGGCAGTGGCCTTGCTGCTGGACAACCCCCAGTTCATCCTGTTCGTCGTGCCCTTGATCCTGATCGGCGCGGGCGACGGGGTGGCGTTGACGATCGCCTCGGACACCGTGCTCGCGGTGGCCCCCAAGGATCGGGCGGGTGCAGCCTCGGCAGTGTCCGAGACCGGCTACGAGCTGGGCACCGCGCTCGGAATCGCGCTGCTCGGCAGCATCCTCACCGCCGTCTACCAGGCGACCCTTGCGCTGCCCAGCGCAGTCCCCGACACGGTGGCCGATGCCGCCAAGGAATCGCCCGGCGAAGCGTTCGAAGCGGTCACCTCGTTGCCGGCCGACGTCGCTGCGAACGTGACCGATCTGGTCGAGTCGGCATTCACCGATGCCCTCACGGTCACCACCTTGAGCGGCGCGGTGGTGCTGTTCGTCGGCGCCTTCGCCACGTGGTGGCTCATGCCCGGCCGCGGCGACGTCGTCGACGAGATGAGCAAGCACTGATCACCGGTAGTTGGTCTTCGCCGGAGCAAGTCACCGGTGGGCCATTAGGCTCGGTGGATCCGACGAA
>CAZVYU010000017.1:22784-24630 GCA_964631645.1 uncultured Actinomycetes bacterium | reverse complement strand
CCCATCCGGAGCGGAGCTGGGAGAACGTCCGTGACCGAGTGGCGCAACGAGCCCAGGATCCGCCCTACCTGGAGCGGGACCTCGTTCCCGGCGACTGCCTGTACCTGCCGCGGGGATGGCTGCACTCGGCCGCCGCCCAGGAGGACCTGACCATCCACCTGACGATCGGGATCCACGCACTCACCGCGGCCGACGTGCTCCGGCATGCGGCCCGACGGGCCCGCACCAACCCCGCACTTCGAGCGAACCTGCCGCTGGGGGTCACCGCCGACCCAGGCGAGCTGGCAGCCGCCATCGCGCCGGTGCTCAAGGAGGCCGCCGGGGACCTCGCGCAGGTGGATCCGGACTCCCTGGCCCGTGACCTCCTGGCCGATCTCGATGCCGCCGCCCGGCCCGAGCCCATCGCGCCCCTGCGACAACTGCGGGCCGCCGACTCGCTCGGCCCGGAGTCGCGGGTCCGACTGCCCCACGGTTCGCGGGCAACGGTCCACCCCGAGGGAGATCGCGTCCTCTTGACTGCGGCTGGTCGACAGGTCGGAGCGCCGGCGCAGTGCCGCGATGCACTGACGCTGATCGCCACCGGTGCCACGGTCGCTCCATCCGAACTCCCGGGACTGGACCCGGTCGCCGGCGTCACCCTGGTGCGGCGCCTCCTCGACGACGCGATGGTGGTGCCGGTTGAGCAGTGACACGTTCCGTTGCGGCGCCGCGGCGCGGGGACGGGACGATTCACTGCTCGGCACCGCCGCACCCGCCCAGCAGTGGTTGCTGGTCGAGAACCCTGGGCCGTGGCCCCGCCGGGCATTCGAGGACTCCCCCGTCGATCCCGTCGCGGGTCGTCGCATCGTGGCGCGGGCCCGCGCCGCCCGGACCAGGCCGCTGTTCATCCGGCGCCCCGGCCGCCGTCCGTCGGATGAGGGCACCAGCCGGTGGGCCGTCGTCGACGCCGCCGCCGGAACGGTCGGCCGGCATGACGGTGACTTGGCGCGGGTGGCAGCGGCCGAGTGGACCACGTCTGAACCACTCGCCGAACCGCTCTATCTGGTCTGCACCCACGGCCGCCACGACATGTGCTGCGCGATCGCCGGGCGGCCGGTGGCCTCCGCCCTCGCCGACCTTCGTCCCTTGTCGACCTGGGAGTGCAGCCACCTGGGCGGCGACCGATTCGCCGGCAACGTGGTGGTCCTGCCGTGGGGACTGACGTACGGGTTCGTCGATGCCGACGACGTGTCCGACATCGTCAGCGCCACCGACCGCGGTGACGTCTTCCTCCCCCTGTTGCGGGGGCGCTCGACCGAAGGACCGGCCGTCCAGGCCGCGCGGATCACCGCGATGCGAAGCCTGGACCTGACCGCCATCGACGCGTTGACGTTCACGTCGGCCGAGAATCCCGAGCCGGGCGACTGGATGGTCCGGTTCCGGCTGGGTGCCACCACCGTCCGGGTCGCGGTCCAGCAGGTCCGGGTGCCCGACCAACGCGCCACCTGTGCCCACTCCGAACCCGTCGCCATGCGCGAGTTTCGGGGCGGGGCGGTCACTGTCGAGGAGGAGTCATCCGATGACGGACCCTGACGACCCGGCCGACGAGCACCGGGAGATCGCCGCCCGGTTCAGCACAACCGTGGAAGGCGTGACGCCGGATCAGGACCGGGATCGAGCTCACGGTCGGACCCGACGTTCACGCCGATCCGGCGGGCGCGTGGCACCATCAGACCGCCGAGGTCCAGCGACTGCTCGACGATCGGGAGATCGCCGACACGGAGTACGACTTCGGGCCGCTAGGAACCATGCCCCTGAAACGGGCGATCGCAATGGTCTACACCGGCGATGTCTTCCTGCATCGCTG
>CAZVYU010000017.1:7835-22684 GCA_964631645.1 uncultured Actinomycetes bacterium | reverse complement strand
GTCGGGCCACCCACAGTTCCTCGACCGGCCAGTGGTCGGCCCACTCCGGCTCGGCGATCTCGTAGTACGAGTGGCGCCGGGCATCCGGCGGCGCATACAACTCCTGCAGCTGCTCGACGGTGAATCCGTGCCGGCGCAGGATGCGGATCAGTTCACCGTGCGACGCGTGGTACTCGACGCCGCCGTCACTCCAGTGGATGGGGTCGATGTCCCGCTGACCGCGGTGCAGGCGATCTGTCGCGGGGCCTTCGTCGTCGGGGACACACAGGGTGACCAGAACGCTGTTGGTCAGGAACACCACCCTGCCGCCCGGTCGCAGCAACCGGGCCGCTTCACCGATCCACCCATCGGCCTCACACCACAGACTGGCTCCGTACTCGCTGACCACCAGGTCGCAGGAGTTGTCCGGCAGCGGAACCGCGGTCCCGTCGCCGACGACGAGCGGAAACGTCGGTCCGTACGCCTGCTGGCAGCGGCGCGCCGACGCGACCTGAGCGGGGGTCACGTCGACGCCGACCGGCCGGGCACCGCGGCGCGCGAGCCAGGCCGAGAAGTACGCCGTGCCGCAGCCCAACTCGACGACGTCCAACCCGGCCACATCGCCGAGCACCCCCACCGTGGTCTCCGGGATGTCGAAGATCCCCCACGTGATCTCGTCGGTGGTCCACTTCGTGTCGGCCTGTCCGTCGGTGTACTGGGCGTTGACGTGGGTCCATAACTCACGGTTGATCGCCGCGGCCGTGCGCCGGTCGGTCACGGTCGGGTGGGGGTGAACAGTTCGCTGAAGACGGCTTTGAGCAGGACCTCGACCAGCGCCGGCGGTGACGCCTCCATGAGCGCGTTGATGCCGGCCATCTCGTCGGGCAGTCCGACCCCGCCGCCTTCTCCGGTGAACCCAGCCAGTTGCAGCAGCCCGGTCACGGCGGCCTCGTCCAGATCGGCGACGTCGATCATCGCGGCGGCTGCGGCCAGTTGTGGGTCGGGATCCGCCCGCCCTTCGCCGGTCGCCGCCGCTGCGGCTTGGCGGAGGACCTCGAGAATCTCCGCGGCCCGGGCTGCGATGCCGGCTGAGACCGACAGGTGCAGGTTGGCCGGTCCCCCGTGGCGTCCGGGCTGCACCTGCAGCGACCATCCCAGTTTCTTGGCCTCGTCGGCCACGATCCGTACATCCGGGCCTTCGGGGGCCCCGGTGTCGGCGACACACACCAGGGTGGAGTCCGGTGGGGCGGCCACCCGGAGACCCGGGATGTCCGCGACCCCGCCCGCGATCCGCAGGGCACCGGCGCGGGCTTGGAGCGCGAGGTCGCGCAGTCCGGTCCGACCGAGCAGATGCAGGACCGCCCACGCCGAGGCGGCCGGCGCCACCGATCGACTGCTCAGCAGCGTGTTGTTGATCAACGGGTAGCCGGGCCACGCCGCATCGGCGAAGAACTGGTACGAGCGCAGGTGGGCGTCGGCGTTGAGCACGATGGACGCACCCTTGGGGGAATAGCCGTACTTGTGCAGGTCCATCGACGCCGACGTGACCCCCGGGATGCTCAGGTCGACCGGTGGCCGACCCTCGTCCGCCAGGACGAACGGCAGCACGAAGCCGCCGATGCACAGATCGAGGTGGCACAGGATGTCGCGCTCGGCCGCCGCGGCCGCCACTACGGCGACGGGGTCGATGACACCGTGGGCGTAACTGGGTGCCGACACCACCGCCAGGGCGGTCCGCTCGGACATCAACTCGATCATGACGGCTGCGTCGGCGCGGAAGTGCTCGTCCACAGACACGTCGACGACGTCGAGGTCGAACAGGTGGGCCGCCTTGCGGAAGGCGGAGTGGGCGGTGACCGGCAGCAGGAGTTCCGGGCGCCGGTCGCGCCCATTGCGTTCGCGCCACCGCTCGCGGGCGCCGAGCACCGCGAGCATGCACGACTCGGTGCCTCCGCTGGTGACCGTCCCCACCACATCGGGACCGCCGCCGTGGAGGTCGATGGCAGCGGCGACGAGGTCGTTCTCGATCTCGGCGATACTCGGGAATGCTGTCGGGTCCAGCCCGTTACGCCCCCACGCCGTGGCCGCAGCGGCAGTGGCGACCTCGCGCACTTGCGGGTTGCCGGTGTCGAAGTGGTAGCTGGTCGCCTTCGTGAAGTCCAGGTCCTCGTCCCGCAGGACACCCAGCGCGGCCAGGATCTCGTCGGCGGGCAGGCCGTTTTCGGGCAGCGGCGGCAGGGTCATGGGGTCCTCTCCACTCCGGTCTCCCACCAGTCATAGCACCGTCGGACGGGCGTTCTCGGTCAGATCCCGCCACTTCACCGGAGAAGTGGTCCTACCCGGCCACATGTGGCTGCGTATGCCCGCTCGACAGGGGAAGTGGCGGGGAACGGCCCCGAACCCGGTCGGAGCCGAACGGAGGGTTAGGTTGTGCCATGCCCGAGCGCCTGCGGATCGACATCGTGTCGTCGCCGTTGGTGCAGGCCGCCGGCATCGCGATCCGGCTGACGCGCTGGTGGGCGGCCTACCCGCTGGTGTTGCTGATCGTCATCGCGGCCGCGCTGATGGTGAGTCCCCTCGCTCCGGTCCTCGAGGATGTCGGGTTCCCGGTGTCGGCCCTGGCACTTGTCGCCATGCATGTCGTGGTGCTGCTCCTGCTGTTCGCCTGGGTGCGCTGGTGGGAACGACGACCGCCCGCCACGGTCGGGTTCACCGCTCCGCCGCAGCGCCGCGAACTGCTGCGTGGTATCGGCCTGGGGGTCGGGATCTTCGCGGTGGCGACGCTGGTGCTGGTGGCCGCTGGCGCGGTCCATGTGACTCCCACGGTGTCCGGTCCCATCGCCTGGGGTGCGGTGATCCCGGCGATCGTGATGATCCCGGTGTGGCTGTTCCTGGCCGCCGTCCAGGAAGCCCTGACCCGAGGATTCCTGCTCCAGGTCACGGGGTTGCAGGTGGCCGCCTGGGCCGCTGTGATCGGTCAGGCCGTGTTGTGGGCCGTCGTCCGGGTGTCCAGCCAGGCCGCCACCGACCTGCTCGCCTGGCTCAACCTGACCATCGTCGGCATCGCCTTGGCGTTCGTCGCCCTCCGCGAGGGCTCGTTGTGGCTGGCTATCGGTCTGGACGCGGGTTTCAGTTGGTTCGAGACGAGCCTGTTGGGCGTGAGCTGGGTCGGCGGCGGTCAGTCCCAGGCCGTCATCGGGTTGATCCCGACCTCGGCGAGCTGGTGGAGCGGCGGTTCGGCCGGCGTGATCGCGAGCCCGGTCGTGACCCTCGCGGCGGCGGGCGCCGCGGTCTGGTCCTGGCAGCGTTACCAGCATCCGCCCGTTCGTCAGCCGGCCAGCAGGTGATCACAATGGGCCAGGACCTCGTCCGGCTGGATCCGCAGTAGTCGTTCGTCCGGATGAGCGGCCCATGGGTCACCGGGCCGCAGGGCGTCGCCGCCGTGCCACAGGACCCGGTGCCTGGCGTGGTCGGGCGGACCCCAGAGCCGCGGTGACACCGGCCCGAACAACGTCACCGACGGGATGCGGTAGGCGGTCGCGAGATGGCTCATCCCCGTGTCACCGGTGACCACCAACGAGGCGGAACGCACAAGTGCGGCCAATCGGCCCAGGTCCGTCCGACCGGCCCACAGACCAAGGTCCGGGACCCCGGCCGCTTCGGCCACCTGCCGCGCCCGCCGGCGCTCGGGCAGCGATCCGGTGAGGACGACCGGCAGGCCCCGCCGGCGCAGGGCGGCCACCACGGCACCCCACCGCCCGACCGGCCACCGGCGCGATTCATGTGCCGCGCCCACATGCACAACGACGACGCCGGCAGGGACGTCGGGGACGGCCGGTGACAGCAGCTCCAGGTCGGACCGGTCGCACGTGCCGCCGAACACCTGATCCACCAACCGGCACCATCGCTCGACCTCGTGAACGTCATCGGCCCACTCCGGTCCCGCCACCTCAGCCTCGGTCGATCCGAACCCCACCACCTGGCGGGACACCCCCTGCAGCAGACGATGGGATTGGGGACCGCTCCCGTGCAGGTTGACGCCCAGTCGGGCGGTGACCCCGGTCAGCCCCGCGTCCGTGGGCACCAGGTCGGCCGCCGCCCCCGTGAGGGGCACCAGTGGAGCCAACGCCGCCGGTGCGGCCAACGTGATCCGGCGTTGTGGCAACGCCCGCGCCAGCCCACGCAGGGCGGGGACCGCCGTCAGCAGATCTCCGAGACCCAAGGACCGCAGGACCAGGACATCGGTCACGGCCAGGAGGGCTCGAGTGACGGCGTGATGATCAACTCACGCACGACACATCCGTTGGGCTGCCGCAGGATCGTCACCACGGCATCGGCGACGTCCTCGGGCTCGTTGAGCATGGCATCGGGACCCGGCTGGTACTGCGGATCCCGGCCGTCGAAGAACGGGGTCCGCATCCCGCCGGGGACCAGCAACGACACATCCACCAGTCCGGACATCTCCGTGGCGAGCGCCCGCGTGAAGCCGACGACGCCGAACTTCGACGCGCAGTACGCGCTGGCGTCCGGCAGCGCCCGCAGCCCCAGGGTCGAGGCCACGGTGACCACGCGGCCGTGCCGGTCCACCAGGTCCGGCAGGGCGGCCCGCACGACCGCGGCGGTCCCGAGGAGGTTGACCCGGATGACCTGCTCCCATTCGTCGGCCGGGACGTCGACGAGTCGGCCGCAGCGATCGATCCCGGCCGCCGTGACCACCGCATCGATGCCCCCGCTCCGCCGCGACAACTCCGCGACCGCCGCCGCGGTCGCCACCGTGTCGGCAAGATCCACCAACTCGTGGTCCACCCCGGCGGCCGGCGGAACCCGGTCGAGCACCACCGGGACGTCGGACTCCTTGGTGACGGCGGCGACGACGGCGGCCCCCAAGCCGGACGACCCTCCGGTGATCAGGACGGTGCGATTCATGATTCCTCCTCGGTTGCTGGGACGGGGTCAGGGAAGGAGCGCTGCATCCGGGTCACGAGCGACGTGGTCGAGCGACCGGACAGGTACGGAACGGTGACTGCCTCGCCCCCCCAGGACGCGACCACTGCTGCTTCGGGAAGGTCGCCCGCGGTGTAGTCGCCGCCCTTGACCCACACGTCCGGACGCCACCGGCGCAGCAGTTCGTCGGGGGTATCGGCATCGAAAGGAACGGCGGCATCGACGCAGGCCAGGCTCTCCAGGACTCGCAGCCGGTCGGCGAGCGGCACGACGGGGCGGCTCGGTCCTTTGATCCGGGCGACCGACGCGTCGGAGTTCACGGCCACCACCAGACAGTCCCCGAGCGCGCGGGCCTGCGTCAGAACGGCGATGTGACCCGCATGCAGGAGGTCGAAACAACCGCCGGTGGCCACGACGGTCCCGCCCGACGCTCGGACCCGGGCGATGGGATCGGACTGTCCGATGGCCGCCGCCTCAGGGGTGGTGAAGCCATGGCGGACATGGTCGGCGGCCGCGGCGACGGCCGCCTGGATCGCTTCCACCAGCACGGCGCCGCCCGCCAGCGCCGTCGCCACCGCGGCGGTGAACCGATCCCCGGCCCCACAAGGGTCACCCGGTTCCGGGCTCGTCGGGATCACCACCGGCGGACCGCTGCCGTAGGACAGCAGGGCGCCCTGGTCGCCCATCGTCACGCACACCGCCCCCACCCGCCAGGAACGGACGAGCTGGTCCGCGGCCCGTCCGGCACCGGCCCAGGCCCCACGGGTGCCGGGACCCCCGCCGGTGAAACCGGCCGCTTCGGCTGCGTTGGGCAGCACCACCCGTGCCCCGGCCACCGGCACACAGCCGCGGGGGTGAGGGTCCCACACCACCGACGAGGACCCCGCCAGGGCGTCGCGCACCTGCGGATGTGCCACGGTCCCCCGGCCGTAGTCGGCAGCGATCACCACGTCGGCGTCCCGGACCAGGTCCTGCACCCGCTCGCTGTGACCACCCAGGTCGGTGGCGACCGTGCCCGGCCGGTTGTCGAGCCGTACCAATGAGTGGGCCGCCACCCGGACCCGCCGTTTCACCGGCGTAGCGCCATCCATGGGCAGCGCGACGACGCCGATGCCGGGGCGGTCGAGTTCGTCGCGCAGTCGCCGCCCGTCACGGTCGGCCCCCACCCCCGAGACCAGCGTCACCTCGGCCCCGTCGCGACGGGCGAACAGCGCGGTCAGACCGGCACCTCCGGGGCGCACCGACTCACCCGTGACGTCTACGACGGGCGCGGGCGCATCAGGTGTGAGCCGGCTCGCCGTCCCCTCGATCTCGACGTCGAGAAGGGCATCCCCCACCACCACGATCCGGGGTCTCATGCGACCCCCTCGGCCACCGTGCGACCCACCGCCCGGTCGAAGGCCGCGCACACCAGATGCAGCGCGACCAGATGCAATTCCTGCACCGTGGCGGTGTCGGGTCCCGGCACACTCAGGGAGTCGTCGACGACTGCGGCCAGCGGGTTGGGGGCGGGCCCGGTCAACGCCCACACGTGCAGACCGCAGGCGCGCCCGCGCTCCGCCGCGGCGAGGATGTTGGGGCTGCGACCACTGGTGGACAGCACGAGCAGCACGTCTCCGGCGCGACCGTGCGCCTGGACCTGGCGGGCGAACAACTCGGTCGGCGGGTAGTCGTTGACGATAGCCGTCAGGCTCGACGTCTCCGCCGACAGACAGAGAGCGGAGAAGGGGTCGCGGTCACCGTCGAACCGACCCACCAGTTCCGCGGTCAGGTGCTGGGCCTGCGCGGCACTGCCCCCGTTGCCCGCCACCAGCAACCGGCCACCGCCGCCGAGGACATCCGCCAGAACCGTCCCCCAATGGTCGGCCAGGCGGGTCTGCGGTCCGAAGCCCGCGAGTGCGCGCTGCAGCGCGGCCACGTGATCGTTCACCGCAACCACCCCACCGGCGACACCTGCTGATGCTGCTCCCGGGCCGCCGTTCGGCGATAGACACTCTCGGTCTGGGCGGCCACCCGGTCCCAGCCGAACCGGCGGTGCGCCCGCGCGAGCCCGGCCGCACCGAAACCTTCCCGGAGTGCGGGATCGTCCAACAGCGCCTGCAGCGCCTGCCGCACCTGGTCGGGGTCCCGGGGGGCGACGAGCAGTCCGGTCACCCCGCTGACCACCGAGTCGGTCAGACCACCGACCGCGCTGGCCACGACGGGTCGGCCACAAGCCATCGCCTCCAGCGGGACGATCCCGAACGGTTCGTACCAGGGGGTGTGGGCCACCACGTCGGCCGATCGGATGAGCGCCGGCATGTCCTCGTGCGGGACCCGGCCGGTGAAGATCACCCGGTCCAGTACCCCCAGTTGTGCCGCAATCGCCCGCAGCCGGTTGGCCTCGCGGTCGGTGGCCAGTTCCGACTCCGGCGGTCCGCCCGCCACGATCAACTCCACATCGGGGATCCCGGCACAGGCCCGTACGACCTCCTCGATGCCCTTGCGGGGGACCAGTCGGCTGATCACGAGCACTCGATGCGGCAGCGCACCGCGGGGCACAGCCGGACCCTCCGGCCGGAACCGGTCCAGGTCGACGCCACACGGCACCACGCTGGTGCGATCGACGGGAAGCCCCAAGGGCCGCAGTTCGAAGACCTCGTCCGTGCAGGTCGCGATCACCCGGTCCACGCTGCGGCACAGCGAGGACTCGGTGGCCATCCGTTGTGGCGGGCTGGTGTCCGCCGCACCCTGATGCCGTTGCTTCACGACCCCGAGGGCGTGGAAGGTCTGGGCGACCGGGATGGCCAGCTGCCGTCCGGCGATCATGGCCGCCACTCCACTCATCCAGAAGTGGGCGTGGATGATGTCCGCCGGCTCCGCCGCCAGTCGTTCGCCGAGGTACTGCCCGAACGCCGGCATCAGGTCGATCAGCTCGTCCTTGGCGATCGGTTCCGCCGGTCCCGCCGGGACGTGCTCGACGGTGTAGCCGTCGACCGTCGCCACCCGCGGAGGCAGGTCGACCGAGTCGCTGCGGGTGAATACGCGGACGTCATGGCCACTTCGGGCCAGCGCCGCCGACAGCGCCGCCACGTGCACGTTCTGCCCGCCGGAGTCCACCCCGCCGGCCACCGCCAAAGGGCTGGCGTGTTCCGAGACCATTGCGATCCTCATGCGACCACCTCTTCGATCAGGTCCTCCCAGTCGTGGAGGAACCGGTTGACTCCGTAGTGCTTCAGTGCGAAGGCACGGGCCACGTCGCCGGCGTGTGCCGCGGCGATCGGATCCGAGTGAAGGTGCCCGACCGCGTCGATGAGTTCCGTCAGATCGGAACTGACACACCCCGCCTCGGCCGGCACCGCCCGGGGCGCCTCCGTGGCCGCCAGCACCACCACCGGCATCCCCAGGTGCATCGCCTCGAGCAGGGAGAGCCCCAGCGACGTCCACCGCGCGGTGTGGACGTAGACCCGACGCCGGGCCAGCTCACGATGCATGGCGCCCTGGGGCAGGTCCTCGAACTCGCGGCATCGATCGGCCGGGATCCCGTACCGGGCGCCCACGCCGGTCACCGACATCCCGAACACATCCAGACCGGCGGTCTGCGCGAACAGCGGCAACAGGTCCGCTCCGACCACCCGGTTCCGCCTGATCGGTTCGTTGATGGCGATCGCCAGGCGGTCGATGTCCCCGGTCCACTGCTGGCCCGGGTCGCAGATGCCGTGCTCGATCACGGTGGCGGGGGCCGCGCCGTTGTCCCAGTTCATCCGGTTGAAGTGGGTGACATGAACCAGGTGGATGTCGCCCCGGTCGGCTACCGGGTGTCGCGTGTCGGTGGGGTGTGGGACGGGGGTGTTGTGTTCGACGTAGACGGCGGCGACATCGATCCCCGGTCTGCGGCCGGTCCAGGCGGCCACAAGATCCACTTCGTGGGGCCGCTGCAGGACCACCAGATCGAACTCCTCGACGACCAGCGCTTCGGGCGTCACCTCCCGGACCGATCCCGGCCAGTCCCATGTCTGCGCCCGACCCCGGCCGTCGGGACCACGGTCGGGCAGGACCGGCACGAGGTACTCGTGCGGACCCTGGACGAACGCGGTGGTCCAGGATCCGTGGACGTGCCACAGGAGGATCCTCATGCGACCCCCCGGACCGCGGGAGCCAGCCGCTGCACCGCGCTCACCACATCGGCGGCGGTCACCGAGTCGAGGCACGGGTGGCCCGGGACCGGACACCGGGTGGCACGGGTGTCGGCGCAGGCCGCGTGCTGGTCGCCGAGCAGCACGGTCGGGACTCCGTACGGCGCCCACCGGATCGCCGGCACCGTGGGAGCGAAGAGCGAGACCACGGGCGTGCCCACCGCAGCGGCCAGATGCGCCGGCCCGGTGTTCGCGACGACCACGGCGTCGGCCCCTTGCATCACGGCAGCGAGTTGCCCCCACGCGGTGCGACCGCCCCAGTCGATCGCGTGGCGACCGGCAACCTCGGCGGTGAGCCGCTGCTCGTGCCGGTCGCCGGTGACCACCACGGTCCGGCCGGCCTCGACCAGCGCCTCCCGTGCCTGGATCCAACGCTCAGACGACCACGCTCGAGCCGGAACGGAGGTCCCGGGATGCAGGACCACGTAACGGGGTGGGAGCCGCCCGGGCGCCACACCGGCGTTGACGGCGAGCCTTCCGTCGTCAACGGGCGCGAGGTCGAATCCGGCGGCCCGTGCCAGGCCCAAGGCGCGTTCCGGCTCGGGCTGATCATCCGTGGTGCGGTGCCGCACGTCGAGCAGGGTCCCCGGATAGTCCTCGCTGATTGCTGCGATGTGCGGGATGCCGGCCAGCCGCAGCACCAGTGCCGTCGGCAGGGGCGACTGGTGGAACGAGGTGAAGATGACGGCCTGGTCCGCCCGCACTGCGGCGATGGTGGACACGATCTGATGGATGTCGGCCGGAGCGATCGTCAGCGGTTCGGGGTCGATCCAGCCCGCCCGCCAGGTCACCACCTGATCCACCCCGGGAAGCAGCGGCGCCACTCCGGCACCGCGCGGACCGGCGGCCAGCACCAACCGGTCGCTGCCGTGGGCAAGGGCGCGCAGGGCCGGGCCGGTCACGAGCACATCGCCGGCGCTGTCGAGCCGAACGGCCAGGGTCGTCGTCATATCCGGCCCGCGAGGATCAGGTCGACTGCAGCCCCCAGGTCAGGGGCCGTGACCGGTGCCGCCGCCACCTCTTCGTGGCGGGTGGCCGGGGTGGGGACGAGGACACTCTGCGCGCCGGCCGCCTGCGCGGCAGCGACATCCGTCCCGATGTCGCCGACCATGACCGTGCGCTGCGCCGGGACGCCCAGAGCCGCGCAGGCGCGCTCGACCAACGTGGGCTTCGGCTTCCGGCACGCACATCGGGCGCCAGCGTCGTGGGGGCAGATCTCCCAGACGTCGAAGGGTCCCAGGAGGGCCTCGATCCGCGCGTTCACCGCCGCCATCTGGTCGGAGTCGATGAGCCCCCGGCCGACGCCGGACTGGTTGGTCACGACGCCGAGCCGGAGTCCGCGGTCGCGCAACCGCCGGATGGCGCGCTGGGCTCCCGGCATGGGGACCACTCGGGCCGGGTCCCCGTTGTAGGGGACGTCCACGACGAGCGTGCCGTCGCGGTCGAACAGGACCAACTCCGGTCGAGCGGATTCGGTCGCATCCCACGGTCCGGCCGTCGCATGGCGGACCAGTCCCGCGAGCGTGTGCCCCGTGGCCACCGGCGGGATCACGATGCTGGTGACGATCATGCGGGCGACTTCCGCAGCGTCTCGTGGACCGGGCAGGATCCGCGCCGCCGCGAAGTCGGCCGTGGCCGCCGACCAGGCCACCCCGGCGGCTGTCGCCAGTCGGCGTCGACCCGCGACCGCGGCGCCCACCGCGGCCAGCCCGACGGCCGTCGTGAGCAAATGCCACCGGCGTCGTCCGCGGGGCGCGCCCGCGGCTTGCCGCCACTTGCGCCCGTGGCGGCGCCACATGAGCATGTCGTCGGCGTTGCCGCGCTGCACCGCCACACTCGCCCAGAATCCGGCCGGTCGCACGGGATGGGTGACGCAGTGATTCCCCCGCACCAGGTCGGCGCCGGCTGCCGTGAGGCGCAGGGCCAGGTCGGAGTCCTCCCGGAAAGCGCGTCGGTACCGTTCGTCAAAGCCGCCGACCGCGACCAGGGCGGTGCGCCGATAGGCCATCGACGCGGTGATCCACGCGGCGTCAGCCAGTCCGGCAGTGGATCGCTCCCAGTCCGTGGGTCGGCGCCCGTACGGCAGTGGCACGGTCACGCAGCCCTGGACACCCGCCACCCGGGGGGACGCCTGCCGCAGATCGTCGGCGAGCCGCTCGGCCCAGTCCCCGTGGGGGAGGACATCGTCGTCGAGGAAGACCACCCACTCGGTGTCAGCGGCCTGCCACCCGAGGTTGCGCGCGGCGGCAGGCCCGCGGCCACCACTGTGCGAGACCGCCGTGCGGCGCGGGCGGTCGGGTGGCAGCGCCAGCGGGTGGTCGGCATCCGGCCGGTCATCGACCACCACGACCGGCCACGTCCCGACCTGCGGGGCCAGGTGCTCCAGCAACACCGCCAGCGAGGGGCGCCCGACGGTCGGGATCACCACCGTGACGCTCGTCATGAGCCGAGCCGGTACTGGTCGGCCCGGCGCACCGCGAACGGGCCGATGGCCAACAGGTCAATGGGCGCCGAGCCGAAACACTCCAGCGCGTCGCGGGGGTCGTCGACCATCGGGCGCCCGGCGGTGTTGAGGCTGGTGTTGACCACCACCGGAAGCCCCGTGCGCTGTTCGAAGGCCTCGAGCATCCGCGCCACGAGAGGCTCATCGGAGCGGTCCACCGACTGGATCCGGGCAGTCCCGTCGACATGGACCACAGCGGGGATCCGTTCCCGCCACTCAGCGGCGACGTCATGGACGAACAACATGTAGGGCGAGGGCACCGGCCCGCCGCGAAAGATCTCGCGGGCGCGCTCCTGCAGCACCATCGGTGCCACCGGCCGGAACTGCTCCCGGCCCTTGACATCGTTGAGCCGCTCCAGGTTGGCCGAGTAGCCGGGATGAGCCAGCAGCGACCGGTGACCCAATGCCCGGGGCCCGAACTCGCTGCGACCCTGGAACCAGGCCACCACACCGTTCGCCGCTAGGCACTCCGCTGCCGCCACCGCGATGTCGGCCGGTCGGTCGTACGTCACGCGGGCTGTGGCAAGCACCGCCTCGATCTCTTCGTCGGACCAGCCCCTACCCAGGTCGGCGCCCGGCATGGGTTTCACGGGGTCGCCGGCGGCGGCGGCCAGGTGCAAAGCACCTCCCAACGCGGTTCCGGCATCACCGGCGGCGGGCTGGACCCACAACGCGTCGAACGGTGATTCGGCCAGGACCCGGCTGTTGGCCACACAGTTCAACGCCACCCCACCGGCCATCGTCAGGACCTGATCGCCGGTGCGTCCGTGCAGCCAGCGGGCCAAGTCGATCAGGACGTCTTCGAGGCGACGTTGCACAGTGGCGGCAAGGTCGGCGTGGGCTTTGGTCCAGTCCTGGCCGGGCGACAGGCGCGGGGCGAAGGACTGCCAGTCGATCGAGGCGACCCGGAACCCGCCGTCACCGGTGGTGGTCACCAACTTCCGGAACTCGGGGAGGAAGCGGGGCGTCCCGTAGGACGCCATCGCCATGACCTTGTACTCGTCGCTGGACCGCAGGAACCCCAGGTGTTCGGTCACCTGCTCGTAGAGCAGCCCGAGGGAGTGCGGCAGGCGTTGTTGCGCCAGGATCTCGAGTTCCCCGCCGACGTAGTGACCAGCCAGATGACTGGTCGCTTCGCCCCGGCCGTCGAGCACAAGAACGCTGCTGGTCTGGGTGGGTGCGGCCAGTCCGGCGGACGCCGCGTGCGCCACGTGATGCGGGACGAACCGCACCCGGTCGGCGGCCAGACCGGGCAGAGCGGTGGTGAGGAACCCGGGCGCCTTCTCGGCGTACATCCGGCGCAGGTGATCCCACGGGTCGTCGTCGATGCCCAGTTCCGGTGCCGGGACGGCCAACCCCGGGTGGAAGGAGTACGTGACCGCGTCAAGGTCGGCCGCGGTCAGCCCGTGCTCGCGCAGGCACCACTGGGCAGCGTGCTGCGGCAGTTCCCACGCCGCGAACGGAACCGGCCGCTTGCCGTGTTTGCGCCGGCTGAACCGCTCCTCTTCGGCAGCGGCCACCGCCTCGCCGTCGACCACGAGTGCGGCGGCCGGGTCGTGGTAGAGCGCGTTGATGCCCAAGATCCGCATATCTCGCACGCAACCAGTCCCGGGGAGCGCTACTCAAGGGGACGTCGGGGAAGCGCCAGGTGGCAGGACAGCCGACACCGCTTCTCGGTGCCGTTCCGACTTCCGGTGCTGGCTCCGGCTCGTGGTCCTCAGCGCCGCCGTCCGCCGATCCCGATCGACCAACCTCTGGATTCCGAAGGCGGGAGCGAATCGGAACCACCGATTCCGGCGTCGATCGGGGTATTCTCGTGGGATAACCGTAGGAGTTGAGAATGTCGCGATCCCCTCAGGCCCCGTTCGAGTTGTATGACATCGACTTCCAGTTGACCGACGAGGAACGGGCGATCCGCGACACCGTCCGCCGGTACGTCGACGACCGGATCCGCCCCGACATCTCGCAGTGGTTCGAGACCGGCGAACTGCCCGCCCGCGAACTGGCCAAGGAGATGGGTGACCTGGGCCTGCTCGGGATGCATCTGGAGGGTTACGGCTGTGCCGGGATGAGCGCGACCGCCTACGGGCTGGCGTGCCTGGAACTGGAAGCCGGCGACTCCGGGATCCGATCGTTGGTCAGCGTCACCGGGTCGTTGGCGATGTACGCCATCCACGCTTTCGGGTCCGAGGAGCAGAAGCAGGAGTGGCTGCCGCGCCTGGCCGCCGGTGATGCGCTGGGCTGCTTCGGTCTGACCGAGCCGGACTTCGGCTCCAACCCCGGTGGGATGCTCACCAATGCCAAGCGGGACGGCGACGACTGGGTGCTCAACGGCACGAAGATGTGGATCACCAATGGGAACGTCGCCGATGTCGCGGTGGTGTGGGCCCAGACCGACGACGGGATCCGGGGCTTCGTGGTTCCGATGGACACCCCGGGTGTGACCGCCAACCTGATCCACCACAAGATGTCGCTACGCGCGTCCGTCACCTCGGAACTCGTCCTGCAGGACGTGCGCCTGCCGGGGGATGCCCTGCTTCCGGGTGTCCAGGGGTTGCGGGGTCCGCTGTCGTGCCTGAGCGAAGCCCGCTTCGGAATCGTGTTCGGCACCCTCGGCGCCGGCCGCGACTGCCTGGAGACCGCCATCTCCTACGCCATCGACCGCGATCAGTTCGACCGACCCATCGCGGCGTTCCAGCTGACGCAGAAGAAACTCGCCGACATGGCCGTCGAACTGGGCAACGGCATGCTGTTGGCGCTGCACCTGGGCCGGCTCAAGGATGCCCATCGCATCCGGCCCGAACAGGTGAGCATCGGCAAACTCAACAACGCCCGCACCGCGTTGGAGATCGCCCGCGAGGCGCGTTCGATCCTCGGCGCCAACGGCGTGACGCTGGAGTACCCGGTGATCCGCCACATGAACAACCTGGAGTCGGTGTTCACCTACGAGGGCACCAACGAGATGCACACCCTGGTGGTCGGTGACGCGCTGACCGGCATCCCCGCCTACCGCTGATGGCGGGAGCGCTCGACGGCGTGGTCGTCGCCGACTTCACCCGGATCCTGGCCGGGCCGTACTGCACCATGCTGCTGGGCGACCTGGGCGCCGAGGTGATCAAGGTCGAGCGGCCCGGCACCGGCGACGACACCCGCACCTGGGGGCCGCCCTTCGACCGCGACGGTCGCGCCACCTACTTCGACTCGGTGAACCGGAACAAGAGCTCGGTGGCCTGGGATCTGGGCAGCGC
>CAZVYU010000017.1:0-7735 GCA_964631645.1 uncultured Actinomycetes bacterium | reverse complement strand
GAACACCCGTCGATCGCGCCGTTCGAGACGTTCGCCACCGGCGACCGGCAGATCATGATCTGCGCCGGCAACGACCGGCAGTTCACCGCGCTGTGCCGGGTCCTGGGCGACGCGGCACTGGCTGAGGACGATCGGTTCCGGACCAACGCCGATCGGGTCGCCCACCGACCGTCGCTGGTCGCAGCCCTGACGGGTCATCTCGTCACCCGGCCCGCGGCGGAGTGGCTGAGGGAATTGGCCTCGGCCGGGGTCCCCGCCGGACCGGTCAACTCCATCGCCGAGGCGGTGACGCTCGCCACCGACCTGGGACTGGCACCGGTCGTCGAGATCGCCGATCCGAGCCGCTCGGAACCGAGCCGCACGATTGCCCATCCGGTGCGCTACTCGGCCACGCCGGCGCGCTACGAACTGCCACCGCCCGCGCTGCCGGGCTCTTGATCCCCGCGCCCCAACTCGACCAGCAAACCCCACGCCTCGAACACCGAGCTGATCAGCAATGCGATCACCACCGACAGCATCAGGAACAACATGTTCTGGCCGGACACGGCGAGCAGCAGCCCCGAGATGATCATGAGGCCGAACATGATGTTGGCCGTCAGCACTTGTCGCCGGCCGTGCTCCAACCCCTTGGTGATGACATCCCGCGACGACCAGATGGTGATCACCACGGCGAGCAGCGCCAGGGCGGCCACCGACGCCCCCAGGGTGACCTGCGTCTGGCGTGGGATGAGCACCACGATCGAGATCTCCATGATCAGCAGGAACTGGTTGAACGTCCGGATCGCACTGGCTCGCAGTTGCGGATTCTCATCGCTCATGACGGTCCGCACGCCGAGCGAGACCGCGACGAACAGCAGTCCCGTCAGCGTGGCGGCCATCCCCCCGATGAGGACGTAGACGGCCTGCCACTCGTCGAGGGCGCGCTCGAAGGAGTCCACGTCAGTCCTCCGCCACCGCGAACCTGCCCGCAGCCGACGCCAGCGCCTCGGCACTGAAGACGGTGAGACCCAGCTCGGGGCGGTAGCCGTGGATCTCCTCGATGTCGATCCGGGACAGGAACTCCACGATCTCCGGACTGATCACCTGGCCCGGCACCAGGACCGGGAAACCGGGTGGATACGGGATGACGAAGGTCGCTGATACCAACTCCCGACCGGCCTGCAGTTCGGTCAGGGCGTCGACCAGCGGAACATACTCGTGGTTGTCGGATCGATAGGCCAGGAAGAAAGCCTTACGCAGGTCACCTTCCGGGGTGTCGGGATGGGGCCGGAAGGCGGGATGGAACTCGCTGAAGTCCGGCAGCGGCGGAACGTCGTCGGTGAGCCGGGCCACCCGTTCCACCTGCAGCTCCCGCTCTGCGGCGCTGCTCTCCAGGACGGCGCCGTCCAGGTCCCGGGCGATGGTGCGCAGCGCCCCGAGCAGGGTGTCGATGGCCGACCAGGTGGTGCCGATGTTGGTCATCAGCAGCACACTGTTCGTGGCCGTCTTGTTCACCTGGATGCCGAACCGGTCCATCAGTTCCCCGACCTTGAAGGCGTCACCGCTGACCCCGGTCTTGGCGACATACAGGGTGAGCCGGGTGGGATCCAGGACGAACTCATCGGCGAAGAAAGCGGTGAGGAGCTCCTCGGCGCCATGCATCCCGGCCTTGTCCGTGTAGGTCACGTCGGTAGTGCGGTACCGGGCCGGGATCATGTCCCCGGGATCGAGCACCGAGAAGTAGCGGCTCAGCAGCGGATCCTGGGCGATCCGGTCGCGCACCACCAGCGCCATCTGGATCGCCGCGGACATCCGGCCGTAGCCCTCGAGTTCCACCTGCCGTCGGGCCAGGTCCAGCGACGCGAGGATCTGGTAGTTGGGCGATGTGGTGGTGTGCGTGAAGTAGGCCTCGTGGAACGACTCGGCGACATCCGAGGCGAAGTGCTCGTCCCACTCGTGGATCATCGACCCCTGGCGCAGCGCCGACAGGGACTTATGGGTGGACTGGGTGGCGTAGACCCGCACCTGCGCCAGATCAGGGTTCGGCAGCAGCGCATGGTCCAGCCACGTGGCGTCGTCATTGGGATCGAGGGTGTCGAACCATTCACGCCACTTGGCGTACTGGCGCCGGTAGTACGGGGTCTCCAGCAGCGCCCGGGTGTTCGCGGCCGCCCACATGGCCGAACGACGCCGGTAGGTGGCGTGCAGCTGAGCGAACGCGTACCAGGCCTCATCCCACAGGAACACCATGTCCGGCTTGATCGCCAGGATCTCCTGCATGACCCGCATCGGGTGATACACGATCCCGTCGAACGTGCAGTTAGTGAGCAGCACCATGCGCACGTCATCGAGCCGACCGGCCCGCTTGAACGCCAGCAGGTTCTCTTTCAGCGTCCGCAGCGGCACGCCGCCGTAGAACCCGTACTCCGGCAGCGGGTACGCATCCAGGTAGACCGGCCGGGCGTCGGACAGCACCAGCCCGTAGTGGTGGGACTTGTGGCAGTCGCGGTCGATGAGCACCACGTCCCCGGGCCGGCACAAGGCCTGCACCACGATCTTGTTCGAGGTGGAGGTGCCGTTGGTCGCGAAGTAGGTGGCCTTGGCTCCGAACGCCCGGGCCGCCGCCTCCTGCGCCTCGCGCAGAGTGCCGGTGGGTGACAACAGCGAGTCCAGCCCACCGACCGTGGCCGACGTCTCGGCCAGGAAGATCTGTTCACCGTAGAACTCGGCCATGTCGTCGATCCACTGGGAGTTGAACACGGAGTTCCCCCGAGCGATCGGGAGCGCATGGAAGTTTCCGATGGGACGTTGGGCGTACTTCTTCAGCGCATCGAAGAACGGCGTTCGGAACCGGCGCCGCACCCCGTCAAGGGTGGTCATGTGCATCTCGCTGGGGTGTTCTCGCCGATAGAAGATCCGATCGAAGACCGATTGGTCCTCGGCGTCGGCCAGATGCCCCTCCGCGTCCAGGGTCAGGTACAGGTCGAGTTCAGGGCGCAGGTCCCGGATGGCCCGAGCCAGCACCGGTCCGTGCATGTGTCCGCCCAGTTTCCGCTCCACCCGCAGCAGCAGGTCCGCCCGCTCCCGGAACAGCGCCAGCGGGTGGTCGGACCGCAGCGGCAGATCCCCTCGGATCCAGACCGCCTGGATCTGTGGATTCGCCGTCACCGCTGCCAGTGCATCCTCCACCGAGGGGACCTGGAGCAGTTCGAACACGAAGTCGTCATCGGTGGTCCGGGCGCCACGCATGGCGGTGCGGATCTCCCGCATCTGCCGGGCGGTCATGGAATCGGCCACGAGCACGGTGAAGTACCGCCGCCGTTTCCCCTCCGCCAGCAACTCGTCCACGTCCAGGGACAGATCGAACGCATCGTCCAACAGCGCCGCACCGTCACCCAGTTGGCTGAGAAGCACTTCCAGCCGGTCCATCTCGTCGGCCAGCAGGCCGTAGTCGCGGCCGGACATCCGCCGACGGACCGTGTCGAGCATCTGGGCACCGGGGAAGGCGAAGAAGGGTTCGTACGGTGCCATCACCGACAGGTGGTGCTCGATCTCGCGATGCAGTTCGTCGCGCTCCTCGGGGTCGACGCGCAACCGGCTGGCGGCGTCCCGCACCCGAGCCCAGTGGTCGTAGCGCAACTGGGCCGTGTTGACATGTGCCTCCGGCATCGGTTCGCGCGCGGCATCGGATTCTGAGCTGGTGGACATGGCGGCTCCCGGGTTCCGAGCCTAGCCACGGGCGCCGCCCGTCGCCCCTCATCCGGTCACTCCGCGAGCAGATCCCGGATGTAGAGCTCCACCATGTGCAGCGCCTCGTCCAGATAGCTGCGCTGCACCCGGCCGCCGGCCGTGGCTTCGTCCAGGGCGGCCATCAACGTCGCCCCGATCAGGCGCGCAGCCCGTTCCGCCCGGACCTTTGACAACTGCGGCTTGAACCGGCGCAAGGTCGTGGCCACCCGACTGCTGCTCGCCTCCATGATCAGGTCGTTGGCATCGCGCAACTCGGGAATGGCGTCGTGCATGGGCCGCAGCGCCATGTAGTCGGGATCGGCGACCCGCGCCTTGGCCGCGGCCATGGTGGCGGCGCGCATGACCGACACCCAGTCGCCGTCCGCTTGCGCCGCCCGCTCGATGTAGGGAGCTGCCTGGGCGGCGCGTCGTTCCTCGGAGCGCCGGTACAACTCGGCCATGATCGCGTACTTGTCGGGGAAGTAGCGGTAGACGGCCGTGATGCTCAAGTCGGCACGCTCGGCCACGGCGTTCGTGGTGAACCGCTCGAGCCCCTCCTCGGCGAGCAGGTCCGACGCCGCCGCCAGGATCGCGTCGTAACTCCGCTGCGACCGTTCCTGCTGCGGCCGCCGCCGATTGCGATCGTCCAGCTTGTCCGTCACCGACACTGCAACACCCCGTTCCCGTCGCGCCCAGGCTAATGCCCGGATGATCATCGGTCCGGAGGTCTGTGTAACTGCGTCGGTTGCGTGCCCACGTAGTGCAGCCCCTCGTCGGCGAGTTCGAGCCGGGCGAGTGCCGTGATCACCTGAGGATTACCGGCCCGCCACTGTCCGGCCGGGTCGTCGTGGATCTTGGCCAACGCCGGCAACGGCTGTCGGGCCAGCGCCCGTAGCGCGAACAGGTCCAGGTCGTCGGCGTGATCCACGAACCGCTGCGCCGCCGATGCCCGCCGCACGAACCGGACCCGGAGGGGGAGCCATACTGCCGCCAGCGTGGCGATCGGGATGACGGCCAGTGCCACCGCCGAGAACCACGCCAATCGGGTCACCGCCTCCTGCTGGCCGCGACCGGCGTCGGCGATCTGTGCCCCCGCGGCGGCCATCTGGTCGAACGGTCCCCGCACGCTCTCCCCCACGACGGGGAGCCCGTCGATGGCCTCGCCGGCCCCCACCATGTTCTCCGACAAGGTGACGCCGGCGGACTCGATCACCTCCCCCGGGGCGGCCACCAGCAGGACCAAGGAGTACAGCCGGGTGGCCAACCAGGTCCACAGCACGACCCACACCACGAACGCGACATCCGCGGCCAGTTGACGGTGTCGGCGGACGGTCGTGTCGGCGTAGAGCTTCACCCGCCCATTGCAGCACCGCGGCGCCGGTCGCGGGTCGAGTCCGGAAGGATCGCGCAGGCGCCCGGACAGTCGTACGCTCCATGAATGGAGCCGCGACCCGCGCGCCTGGGCGATGACCTGCGCCGGGTCGCGCGCGCGGTGGCCCGGGCCCATGAACGGTTCGTGGCGCAGGGCCAGGTCACCGAATCGGCGGTCCGTTCGGTGGTCGCCGAATCCTGGCGCCGGAGTCTGGACCGCGGGGTGGATCCGGGGCGCGAGTCAGCGCAACTGGTGCTGTCGGCCACCGACCTGGCGGAGGCCCGAGAATCCGTCCCCTGGGCCGCCGCCCTGCCGATGATCCGCTCACTGCTCATGGAACCGGCCGCCGACTCCGGCCACGTCGTGGCGCTGGGCGACGCCGACGGGCGACTGCTGTGGGTCGAAGGGGATCGATCACTGCGCAGCTCTGCCGAACGGATGGGCTTCGCCGAAGGCGCCCTGTGGTCCGAGGATGCGGCCGGGACGAACGCCCCCGGGACCGCCTTGGCCATCGATTCGCCGGTCCAGATCCGGACCCACGAACACTTCGTGGGCGCGGTCCAGAACTGGTCGTGTACCGCGGTGCCCGTGCACGACCCCGCGACCGGACAGGTGATCGGGGTCATCGACGTGACCGGCGACGATTCCGTGGCCTCGCCACTGGCGCTGACCATGGTGCGCGCCACGGTGGCGGCAGTGGAACAGAGTCTGGCGCTCGGGCCCCGGACCGGGCCGCGAGCAGCGACCCCCTGGCGGCTCGACGTGCTCGGCCGCGACCGCGCCGACCTGCATCGTGGTGATACGACGACCCGTCTGAGCGCCCGTCACTCGGAACTGTTGTTGCTGCTGTCACTGCATCCCCAGGGGGTGACCGGCGAACGTCTGGCGCTGCTGGTGCACGAGCGGGACGTGTCCCTGGTGACCATCCGGGCGGAGCTGACCCGGCTGCGCCGGATCCTGGGACCGGCGGTGTTGTCGCGCCCCTACCGGCTGGCCGAACCCCTGGCGACCGACGCCGACGCCGTGGCGAGGGCGATCGACGTGGGCGACCTGGCCACCGCGCTGCGGCTGTATCGCGGACCCGTCCTGCCGTCGTCCCCGTCACCCGCCGTCGCCGAACTGCGCTCCGACCTGCGGGCCCGCGTGCGGCGCGCCGCCCTGGCCGGATCGGACCCGGACGTCCTGCTCGCCTTCGCAGCAGGCGAGGACGGTCGCGACGACGTCGAGGTGCTGAGCGCAGCGCTGCGCAACCTTCCGACGCAGTCCCCCAAACGTCTCGGGGTCACCGCGCGGATCGAGCGCGCCAACGCGGTCTACGGCCTGCCCGCACCGCGGCGCCGCTGAGCGAGCTCCGACTCTGCAACGTTGCTGCAACGTCCGCAGTCCTACGTTTCTCGAATCCGGAACGGTTCCGGGGGAGAGAGAGGTCAGACATGACGGTCTTCGCAGCTCCAGGCACCAGTGGCAGCATCGTGGCGTTCGCCCCGCGGTACGACAACTGGATCGGCGGCAAGCGGGTCGCCCCCGTGCAGGGTCAGTACTTCGAGAATGTGTCACCGGTGAACGGCAAACCGTTCTGCGAGATCGCCCGCAGCACCGCCGAGGACATCGAACTGGCCCTCGACGCCGCTCACGCAGCCGCCCCTGCCTGGGGCAAGACCTCGGCCGGCGAACGCGGCGATGTCCTGCTCAAGATCGCCGACCGGATGGAACAGAACCTGGACGCCATCGCCGTCGCCGAGACGTGGGACAACGGCAAGCCGGTCCGCGAGACGCTGGCCGCGGACATCCCGCTGGCGATCGACCACTTCCGCTACTTCGCCGGGGTGCTGCGCGCCCAAGAGGGCACCCTGTCGCAACTCGATGACGACACCGTGGCCTATCACTTCCACGAGCCCCTGGGTGTGGTCGGCCAGATCATCCCTTGGAACTTCCCCATCCTCATGGCGACGTGGAAGATCGCCCCGGCTCTCGCCGCGGGCAACGCCATCGTGCTGAAGCCGGCCGAACAGACGCCGGCGTCGATCATGTACCTGCTCGACCTCATCGGCGATCTGGTTCCCGACGGCGTGTTGAACGTGGTCAACGGCTTCGGACTCGAAGCAGGTAAGCCACTGGCGTCCAGCAAGCGGATCGCGAAGATCGCGTTCACGGGTGAGACGACCACGGGCAAGCTGATCATGCAGTACGCCAGCGAGAACATCATCCCGGTGACCCTCGAGCTGGGCGGCAAGAGCCCCAACATCTTCTTCGACGACATCGCGATGAAGGACGACGACTTCTACGACAAGGCGCTCGAGGGCTTCACGATGTTCGCCCTGAACCAGGGGGAGGTGTGCACCTGCCCCAGTCGCGCGCTGATCCAGGAGTCGATCTTCGACAAGTTCATCTCCGACGCCACCGAGCGCACCAAGCAGGTCGTCCAGGGCAATCCATTGGACAGCGACACCATGATCGGAGCGCAGGCCAGCAAGGAGCAGCTCGACAAGATCCTGAGCTACATCCAGATCGGTCAGGACGAGGGCGCCCGGCTGGTGTGCGGCGGCGAACGGGTCGACCTGGGTGGGGACCTGTCCGGCGGCTACTACGTGGCCCCGACGATCTTCGAGGGCAAGAACTCGATGCGGATCTTCCAGGAGGAGATCTTCGGCCCGG
>CAZVYU010000016.1:16149-32606 GCA_964631645.1 uncultured Actinomycetes bacterium | reverse complement strand
TAGCACGCCGCCCTCTCAAGGCGGTAGCGCGGGTTCGAATCCCGTCGGGGCTACCTCGAGAGGCCCTCGCCGTTCGCCGGCGGGGGCCTCTTCGCGTCGGCGCATCCCGCCGGGGGAACGTCAGCCCCGAGCGCAGGCGTCGATCCGCGCGAGCGACGACTCCCGACCCAGCAACTCCAGCGACTCGAACAGCGGCGGTGAGATCCGCCGGCCGGTGACGGCCAGCCGGACCGGCCCGAACGCCAGCTTCGGCTTCAGCCCGAGCCCCTCGACCAGGGCGGTTCGCAGGGCTCGTTCGATCTCGGGTGTGGTCCAGTCGGACAGGGCCGCCAACACATCCCGGGCTGTGGTCAGCACCTCGACGCTGCCGTCGGTCAGGATCTTGGCGGCATCGACCGGATCGATGACCAGTCGATCGTCAGGCACGAAGAGGAAGCCGATCATCGGCGCCGCCTGATCGAGCGTGTCCATACGTTCGTGGATCAACGGCATGACGTCGTCGATGATCCGTTGCTGATCCTCGGTGGGTGGATCGGCGACCAGACCGGCCGCGGCCAGGTACGGCACCAACCGGCGTCCGATCTCGTCGGCGGGAAGGAACCGGATCCAGTCCCCGTTGATGGCGCGGCACTTCTTGAGGTCGAACCGGGCGGGATTCGGATTGACCCGGGACACCTCGAAGTGTTGCGCCATCTCGTCCTTGCCGAAGAACTCCCGGTCGTCGCCGATGGACCAGCCCAGTAGCGCCAGGTAGTTGGTCAGACCCTCGGGCAGGTAACCGGATTCGCGGTACATGTTCAGCGAGGACTCCGGGTCGCGCTTGGACAGCTTTCGGTTGCCCTCGCCCATCACGTACGGCAGATGCCCGAAGGCCGGTGTTGGGCGCTCGGTGACCGCGACTGCGCGCAGCGCGTCGTACAGGGCCAGCTGCCGGGGGGTGGAGGACAACAGATCTTCGCCGCGAAGCACGTGCGTGATGTCCATGAGCGCGTCGTCGACGGGGTTCACCAGGGTGTACAGGGGCTCGCCGTTGCCTCGGACCAGGACGTAGTCGGGGACATGGTCAGCACCCACGTGCATCTCGCCGCGGACCAGGTCGTCCCACGTGAAGTCAGTGCCGGGCATCCGGAAGCGCAGGGCCGGAGACCGGCCCTCGGCCTCGAATGAGGCCCGCTGGTCAGCGGTGAGCTCACGGCACTGACCGTCATAGCCGGGTGTCCGGCCCGCCGCCAGGGCGGCCTCACGCCGTTGCGCCAGCTCGGCCGGCGTGCAGTAGCAGGGGTAGGCGTACCCGGCTGCCCGCAGGCGGTCGGCCACATCGGCGTACCGCTCCAGCCGCTGCGACTGCCGGTAGGGCCCGTACGGACCCCCGACTTCGGGCCCCTCGTCCCAGTCCAGGCCCAGCCACCGCATCGCATCGAGCAGGTCGAGGTAGGACTGCTCACTGTCCCGGGCGGAGTCGGTGTCCTCGATGCGGAAGACGAAGGTGCCTCCGGTGTGGCGCGCATAGGCCCAGTTGAAAAGTGCAGTGCGGATCATGCCCACATGCGGATTACCGGTCGGTGACGGACAGAACCGCACCCTCACGTCGGTCACGACAGTGCCACCTCGTTGTTCAGGGATCCGATCCCGTCGATCGTCACCTTCACATGATCACCGTCGCGCAGCGGGCCGACGCCTGCGGGGGTACCGGTCAGGATCACGTCACCGGGCAACAGCGTCATCACGGAACTGACGTGCGCGATGAGTCCGCCGACATCGGTGATCATGTCGCTGAGGGGGGCACTCTGCCGCACCTCGCCGTTCACGCTGCATTGCACGACCGCATCCGCGAGTGGTCGGTCCGTCTCGATCCACGGCCCCAGCGGGCAGAAGGTGTCGAAGCCCTTGGCCCGGGTCCACTGGCCGTCGCGAGCCTGCAGATCCCGTGCCGTGACGTCGTTGGCGCACGTGTAGCCCAGGATCACCTGGTCGGCGTCCTCGGGCGCCACATCGCGGCACAGCCGCCCGATCACCACCGCCAGTTCGGCCTCGAAGTCGACTCGTTCCGACTGCTCCGGCAACGTGATGGTGCCACCCGGTCCGATCACCGCAGTGTTCGGTTTGAGGAACATCAGGGGCTCGGCGGGGGTCTGCCCGTCGAACTCCGCGACGTGGTCGGCGTAGTTCTTCCCGATGGCCACGATCTTGGACGGCAGGACCGGCGCCAACATGCGCAGCCCAGCCAGGGGTACTGATCCCTCGAGGAAATCGAGTTCTCCGAAGGGGTGACCGCGCAACGGCCGGACGGACTCCGGCTCGGTGACTCCGTCGCCTTCGACCACCCCGAAGGCCATCGTGTCGTTCAGTGAGAAGCGGGCGATACGCACCGCCCGAGCCTATCCGGAACCGACCGTGACATCGTGGGCGGATGAACGGTCCGCGCGTTGTCGTCATCACCGGAGCCGGTGGGTTCATCGCCCGCCATCTGCACGACCGGTTGCTCGCCGAAGGGGTCGAGGTCCGTGGGGTTGATCTGGTCGGCGTCCCCGAACGCGGGATTCTTGCGGGCACGACCGCGGATCTGTCGACCTGGGCCCATCTGCTGGAAGGAGCGGACGCGGTGGTCCACACCGCCGCGACGGTCTCCAACGTCATGCCGCTGGATCACATGTGGGAGATCAACGTCCTGGCCACCGACGGCGTGCTGCGCGCCGCTGCAGCTGCGGGGGTCGACCATTTCGTCCACCTGTCATCGATTGCGGCATTCGGCCATGACTTCCCCGATGGGGTCACCGAGGACTACCCGTCCCGCGTTACCGGCGCGACCTACGGCGACACGAAGGTGAACGGAGAGGCGGTGGTCCTGGCCGCGCACGCGGCCGGGGTGATCGACTGCACCGTCATCCGTCCCGGCGACGTGTACGGACCGGGGTCGCGGCCATGGGTTCTCATCCCGATCGACCTGATCCGCAAACGGCAGGCGATCCTGCCCGACCATGGCAGCGGCATCTTCTCTCCCGTCTACGTGGACAACCTGGTCGACGGCATCGTGCTGGCGTTGGAGCAACCAGTCGCTCGCGGTCAGATCTTCACGATCACCGATGGCGTCGGGATCACCTGCGGTGAGTACTTCGGGCGGCTCGCGGACATGGTCGGCGGGTCCGTGCGGTCGCTGCCCGCCCCGCTGGCCCGTCGACTGGCCCTCACTGTGGGCACCCTGACCCGCGCGATCGGGCGCGACAGTGAGTTGAACGAGGCGAGCATCGCCATGCTGACCCGCCACGGCACCTACTCCATCGACAAGGCCCGTTCCATGCTGGGCTACGAACCGGCGGTCGACCTCGACGAAGGCATGCGCCGCGTCCACGAATGGTTGGTCGCCGAGGGCCTGCTCTGAATCGACATCAATCGACGTCCGACAGCAGCGAGTAGCGCAGGGCGTCATCGAGCGCCAGCCAGGACGCCTCGATCACGTTCTCGTGCACCCCGACGGTCTGCCACTCGTTGGTGCCGTCCGATGTGCTGACCAGGACCCGCGTGACCGCGTCGGTCCCCTTCACCCCTTCGAGGATGCGCACCTTGTAGTCGACCAGCTCGAGCTGTTCCAGTTCGGGATGCGCGGACAGCAATGCCTGGCGTAGCGCCCGGTCCAGCGCGTTGACGGGACCGTTGCCCTCCGCGGTCGAGATGACCCGTTCCCCGTCGACGACCACCTTGACGGTCGCCTCGCTCACCACGGTGCCGTCGCCCTGGCGCTCCACCAGCGTGCGCCACGACTCCAGTTCGTAGACCGCCGTCGGCATCGAGTCGGTCTCGCGTCGCACCATGAGTTCGAACGAGGCGTCAGCTGCCTCGAAGGACCAGCCTCGCGCTTCCAGATCCTTCACCCGGTTGGTGACCCGAGCAACCGAGTCGGGGTCGTCGGACAGGTCCATGCCGAGTTCCCGGCTCTTCAGTTCGATGGAGGCGCGGCCCGCCATCTCGGTGACCAGCACTCTCATGTCATTGCCCACGACCTGCGGATCGATGTGGTTGTAGAGATCAGCCGAGACCTTCAGCGCACTGGCGTGCAGTCCGGCCTTGTGGGCGAAGGACGAGGTTCCGGCGTAGGGCTGATGGGTGTCGGGTGGCAGGTTGGCGATCTCGGCGATCGCATGGGACACCCGGACGGTCTCGGCCAGGGATCCCGGCGGCAGCACCTGCAGCCCCAGTTTCAGTTCCAGATTCGCCACGACCGCGAAGATGTCGGCGTTGCCGGTGCGTTCGCCGTAGCCATTGGCGGTCCCCTGGACGTGGGTGACGCCGGCTTCGACGGCCGAGATGGTGTTGGCGACGGCACATCCGGTGTCGTCCTGGCAGTGGATGCCGAGCCGCACGCCGCTGCGTTCCTTCACGTCGGCGACCACGCGGGCGATCCCGCTGGGCAACATGCCACCGTTGGTGTCACACAGGACCCCGACGCTGGCCCCTGCCTCGGCCGCCGTCATCAACAATCGGACCCCGTAGTCGGGGTCGTGGTGGTACCCGTCGAAGAAGTGTTCACAGTCCACGAAGACCCGGCGCCCCTCCCCCACCAGGAACGCCACGGTGTCGCCGACCATGGCCAGGTTCTCCTCCAACGATGTGCGCAATGCGCGTTCCACGTGTCGGACATCCGACTTGGCCACGAGCGTGACCACCGGCGCCTCGGACTCCAGCAGCGCCAGAACCTGTCGATCTTCGTGGACCTTGCGACCGGCATGTCGCGTGGCCCCGAACGCGACCAGCTGCGCGTTACGCAGTTTGAGATCGGAGCGCGCCTGGGCGAAGAACTCGGTGTCCTTCGGCATGGCGCCCGGCCAACCCCCCTCGATGAACCCGACCCCGTAGTCGTCCAGCAGTCGGGCGACGGCAAGTTTGTCCGCCACCGAGTACGAGATCCCCTCGCGCTGCGCGCCGTCGCGCAACGTGGTGTCGAACACGTGGAACGCGTCGTTGGGCCATTCGGCCGGTGCGGTGCTCATGTCCTGGTCGTCCTTCCTGACGGTCGTCCCAACGAAAAACCCCCTCGCCCGGGGGCGGAGGGGGTTCGCGCGACAGCGGGATCGCTGTCGCGCCTAGCCGATAATCACGACGGCGTTGGTCACGACCCCATGGTGGCACCGGTGCCCGACCCGGCGCAAACGCCGCTACCTTCTGGCCTATGGCGCAATCGATCGACCGGCGGCAACAGTACCGGGACGAGGTCGCCCGCAGCCGGGTGGTGGCACACCGTCTGCGAGTGGCCGCGGCTGTGACGGTCGCGGTCAGTGCCGTGATCGGCGGGTACGCGGTGTGGTCCCTGGTGGCGGGCTCCGAGGACCCCGCGGTGGCGGTGGAACTCCTCCTCGCGGTGGGTCTGGCCGGAGTCGTCAGCGGCATCGCGTTCTTTGCCACGAGCTGGGGTGTGGCGCTGTCGGCCTCGCGTCTCGAAGTGCAGGTCGATCCGTTGGACGACTGACCGACGTCACATTCCCGCCGCGACCAGCTCGCCCACCCGCTGCTCGCGTCCGAACGATCCCGGCTCATAGGCACACAGCGGATCGTCTGCGAAGACGTCGTGACCGGCGCCGTAGGCCCGCGGCCGCGACCCCCCGCACACGCGGCGAAACTCACACGCACCGCAGCGACCGTGAGGAGCATCGGGGTCGCGCAACGAACGGAAGAGGGAGGAGTCGCGGTACAGCGCTTTCAACGACGACGTCCGCAGGTTGCCCGCCGAGACCGGCAGGAAGCCACTGGGATACACGTCGCCGGTGTGGGAGATGAAGACGAAGCCGCGGGCCGCGCTGACGCGCAGCGGCGGTCGCCGCATCTGGTCGGACTCACGTCGGGGGGTCAACAACGCCAGTCGCCGCGACAGTGACTCGTAGTCGGGACCCAGTCCCAACTCGGCGACCGGATCCAACCCTTCGCGTTCACAGAGGACGCGTTGGATACACACCCGCCGGAACGACGGGGCTTCAGTGGTCTTGAGCGACACGATCTTGTCGGCGTCGTAGCAGAAGTTGAGCACGTCCTCGGCCTGCCGGGCGGTCAACTGCGGCAGGCGCGTGCCGCGGCCGGTGGGGACCAGGAAGAACACCGACCAGGTCATGGCTCGGCGCGAATCGATGAGGCTGACGATGTCGGGCAGTTCTCCCAGATTCTGGGGGGTCACGGTGGTGTTGATCTGAACCTTGAGCCCCAGTTCCCGCGCCATCTGCCACCCGGCCAAGGTGCGGGCGTGGCTCCCTGCCACGCCGCGGAACTGGTCGTGGGTATGGGGGTCGGCCCCGTCCACACTCAGCGAGATGGCGTGACATCCCGCCTCGCGCAATGCCTCAAGATTCCGGCGGTTCAAAGCGTCGGTGCCCGATGGCGACACCGCGACCGGAAGCCCGATGTCAGAGGCGTACCGAACCAACTCGAACAGATCGGGACGTTCGAACGGATCTCCGCCCGTGATGACGAAGAACGGGGGCGGGGAACCGAACTCCGCCACCTGATCCATCACGGCCCGTGCGGCGGCGGTGTCCAGCTCGTGCGGATCGCGACGCGGCGCCGCGTGAGCACGGCAGTGTTTGCACGCCAACTGACAGGCGCGGGTCGACTCCCAGATGACGATGAACGGCCGTTCGTCGAAGTCGATGCGACTCGGCCGAAGCGCGCGGGCTGCCATGGAACCCGCCGATCAGACCGGCGGTGTGGT
This sequence comes from uncultured Actinomycetes bacterium, assembly GCA_964631645.1. Taxonomy (GTDB): domain Bacteria; phylum Actinomycetota; class Actinomycetes; order S36-B12; genus CAIWTL01. The sequence continues at coordinate 25,915 of CAZVYU010000016.1, read as the reverse complement.
GCGGACCAGCCGGAGCCGCCATTCGGTCGGCCCCCGCTGGAGGTACTCGATGGCAAGTGCTCCGTCGTAGCGGTCCTGGGCCTGGGCGAGCAGCGGGACCGGGTCGTGCGGAGCGACGAGGACGAGGCCCTGGCCGGGCGGCCTGGTGTCGAGCGCGCCGAACACGGCGCCGTGACGGACGGCGTGGGGAATCAGCCGGGCATCCAGAACGGGGTCACTGTGATCGTGACTTTCACCGCAGCCGCATGTCGAGGAGGAGACCAGGGGGAGTTCGTGTGCCATGGCGCCAATTTACTACGGGCACGGCCCAGGTCAATGTGAATAAATACGGGGACCGGATCGGGTCAGGCGACTCGGGTCATCCAGCCATGGGTATCCGGCGTCCGTCCGGTCTGGATGTCGAGCAGGGCCGCGCGCAGTTGTTCGGTGATCGGTCCGGACGCGCCGTCGGCGACCGTCCATTCTCCGCTGCGAGCCTTGACCTGACCGACCGGGGTGATGACAGCGGCGGTGCCGCAGGCGAACACCTCGGTGATCTCGCCGGACTCACAGCCCTTCCGCCAGTCGTCGACGCTGATCCTGCCCTCCTCGACCTGGTATCCCAGGTCCGAGCCGAGGGTCAGCAGGGAATCGCGTGTGATCCCCGGGAGCAGACTTCCGGTGAGTGCGGGAGTGACCAGTCGGGCATCGGCGCCACTGCCGTACACGAAGTAGAGGTTCATCCCCCCCATCTCTTCGATCCACCGGTGTTCGTTGGCGTCGAGCCACACCACCTGGTCGCACCCATGATCGATGGCTTCGGCCTGGGCCAGCAGGGAGGCAGCGTAGTTGCCCGCACACTTCGCCTCACCGGTCCCACCGGGAGCGGCGCGGACGTAGTCCTCGCTCAGCCACACGGTGACCGGCTTGAGGCCGCCCTTGAAGTAGGCCCCGGCCGGCGAGGCGATCAGCAGGTACAGGTACTCGTCGGCCGGCCGCACCCCGAGTCCGACCTCGGTCGAGAACATGAACGGGCGCAGATACAGCGACTTGTCGGCGTCGTCGGGCACCCAGGCGCCGTCCTGGGCGAGCAGCGCCTCGATCGAACCCAGGAACAGGTGGTCGGGCAGTTCGGCCATAGCCAACCGCCGGGCCGAGCGGCGGAACCGTTCGGCGTTGGCCAGCGGCCGGAACGTGTAGATGCCACCATCGGCATGCCGGTAGGCCTTCAGGCCTTCGAAGACACTCTGCCCGTAGTGCAGCGAGTTGGTCGCCGGATCCAGTTGCAGCGGCCCGTACGGTTCCACCGCCCCGTCGTGCCAGCCCCGATCGGCCAGCCAGCGCAGGCGCACCATGTGGTCGGTGAACACGTTCCCGAAGCCGGGATCCGCCAGGATCATCTCGCGCTCGTTGGCGGGCAACGGCGCCGGATTGGGCCGCAGGGGGAACGGTGCGTCCGTCATGGGAACTCCAAGGGAACAGGTCGGACCATTGTGGCGGATTCCCGGGTCAGTCACGAAACGGTGGGGCCACGCTTTCGAATGTGGTCGACCCGGTGCGCTCACGGCTCCCGGATGTGCACTCCGTCCGGCAGCGTCGCCAGGAACTCGCCCTGGTCGATGATCCAAGCAATCATGAGCGCGCTGACCAGGAAGCGGGCGACATCCGGGTCCGGGCCACCTCCGCACAGCGCCCGGGCCACTCGGCGCCAGCGACCGCACAGCATGTCGCCATGCCCACATGCGTCCACTACGACGTGCACCGTCCCGGGCGGGGAGGCGGCCGCGAACGCCGCGTGGTTCAGCGCCTCGGGCGCACATCGCCCGCCGAGACCGGCCCCGATGACGCACGGCGCCAGGTCGAACCCGGGTGGCCGCGCGGTCGTGGTGGGGGTCGACCGCGGACCGGCGCCATCGTCCGGGTCGACCAGGATGAGTCCGGCCGGACCGCCGGGGTTGTCGGCGCCCAGTGCCGCCGCTCGCCAGGCCGCCTGACCCCCGCGCGAATGACCCGCCAGCCACACCGAGCGACCCTCGGCCGACAGCGACCGCACCAGATCGGCGGCGGCTTCCGCCTCGCGCTGGACCGAGTGCCTCCCCAGGGCAGCTGTGATCCCGCGGGGATACAGCTGCGGAACGTGGCAGTGCACGCCCGCGGCAGCGACCGGGAGGAGCAGGTCGCGATAGGCCTCGGGCGGTGCCAGGAACCCCGGCAGGAACACCAGGACGGTGGGTGAGTCAGCGCCGAGGGTGAGCATCGCCGCGTGCCGATGGCTCAGATGCGCCCGGCGATCGCGTCCCCGATCTGCTCGGTGGTGCGCTGGGCGTCGCCACGCTCGGCGAGGTCGGCAGCGACCGCGCGCTCGACCTTCGCGGCCGCGCCGTACTCGCCGAGGTGATCCAGCAGCATGGCGGCGCTGAGGATTGCTGCGGTCGGATCGGCCTTGCCCTGGCCGGCGATGTCGGGGGCCGAACCGTGGACCGGTTCGAACATGCTCGGGTTGGTACGGCTCGGATCGAGATTGCCGCTCGCGGCCAGGCCGATCCCGCCCGCGATCGCCGCACCGATGTCGGTGAGGATGTCGCCGAACAGGTTGTCGGTGACCACCACGTCGAATCGTTCCGGCTGGGTCAGGAAGAACATCGACGCCGCATCGACATGGCAGTAGTCGGTGGTGATGTCGGGGTGTTCGGCAGCGACCTGGTCGAAGATGCGCTTCCACATGCCGCCCGCGTGGACCAGGACGTTGGTCTTGTGAACCAACGTCACCCGCTTGTCCCGGCGACCCGCGCGCGCAAACGCATCGCGCACGATCCGCTCCACCCCGAAGGCGGTGTTGATGCTCTCTTCTGTGGCGACCTCATGGGGCGTACCCGATCGCAGGTTCCCCCCGGCGCCCGCGTAGGGACCTTCGGTGCCTTCCCGGCACACGACGAAGTCGATGTCCTCGGGGGCCTTGCCGGCCAACGGGGTCTCGACGCCGGGGAAGAGTTTCACCGGGCGCAGGTTGACGTGATGGTCCAGTTCGAAGCGGAGCCGCAGCAACAGCCCCCGCTCCAGCACACCGGGCGGCACCGCCGGATCGCCGACCGCACCCAGCAGGATGGCGTCGTGCTGACGCAGTTCGGCGAGAACCGAGTCGGGCAGGGTCTCCCCGGTGGCCAGGTACCGCTGCGCGCCGAGGTCGTAGGTCGTGGTCGTGAAGGCGTCCTGCGCCTCCCCGCCGGCGACATCGAGCGCTTTCAGCGCCTCGGCGACCACCTCGCCGCCGATACCGTCGCCGGGAATCACTGCCAGGGAATACGTCGAAGCCATGCGCCGAAGTCTAGGACCCGCTCAGCCTGGGGCTCGGCACCCTGTCGACCCTGGTCGGCTCGCTACCCGTCTACTGCTCCGGCCATGCTGATTTCGTGCCTGCCACCGCTGGACAAACATGAGACGCACCCGGCTCCTGGGACCGGATGCGCCCGTTCAGGTGCCGACGTGACGCCCGGCGCCGGCCTCCGGCGGTCGTTGGGGGGCATCGCCCTGCTCGGCATTCTCGTCGTGACCGGGTGCGCCACCGGGTCTCCGCCCACTGCCACCGCGGGCTCGACGGCCGCGGCGCTTCCGACGGAATACCTGGCGGCGGTCGAACGGGCTCGGTCGGACGAATTGGCTCCGGCTCCGCGCCTCGTGGACATCCGCCCTGGCAACCGGGCACTGACCTTCAACCGCCGGGGCACTGCCGTGCTCGTCGCCACCTTGACGTCGGCGCGGGAGTTCCCCGACGGGCCGGGGAAACGCGTCACCATCCCGACAGATGTGTGGGTGACCCCCGTGCCACAGGTCCGCCGAGTATGCCGTTCTTACGTATCGGCGGGTGGTGCCGACCCACTGCTGCGGATGGAGCAGTACCTGGGGCTACCCCCCGACCCGACGCTTGACCAGGTGGTGACTTTCCAGGCGCCGATCCGGCGACTCTTCCGACCAACGCCTGACCCTCGGATCGACACCCGCCGGGTATCGCTCGACCCGGGGGCGCCGCCTCGGCGACTGAATGGGTTCGGGACCTTTCCTCACTGGTACCGCGAGCAGCGAGCCACGGCTGACGCAACCGGCCTGCCCTATCCGTGGACGGGACGTGGCTACACCTTCGACTGGGGGAACCCGGCCGATCCAGTAGGCGGCTCCGAGTTCGTCGTGCGGGCCGGCACGTCCGTGACCGTCACCTCTCGGCTCGATCCCGCCGCCTACTGCGCCGCCACAGACCGGGCCTGAGCGTCGGCCACCGGCCGGGACCGAGCCTCGTGGTCCAGGAGCCACCGCTTGATCGGCAACCCGTAACCGTAGCCACCGAGGCTCCCGTTGCCGGCGATCACCCGATGGCACGGGACGAACGGAGCCACGTGGTTGGCACCGCACGCCGACCCCACCGCCCGGGCCGCCAGCGGTCGGCCGATAACGTCTGCCAGTTCGCCGTAACTGACCGGCTCGCCGGCCGGGATGCCGCGCAACGCGGTCCACACCTCGGTGCGCACGGGACTTCCCACCTGCCGGACCGCGACCCGGTCCAGCGCGGTCACATCCCCCGCCAGGTAGTCGTCCCAGGCCGCCCGGACGTCCGGCAACCGGCCCGGCTCGGCTCCCCCCGCCTGCGGCGCCAGGGCGACGACCCGGTCCACCTCAGCGAACCCCGACGCCACCACCGTGCCGTCGTCGTCGGCGACGACCACCAACGGCGCGGGGCCACCGCCGAGAACGTCGATGATCATGCTGCCTCCTGTTTCGGGTCCGCGTTCGCGACCCACACATGATGGGCGAGGTACGACCGCCACGGCGCCACCGCCGCCGGTTCCAGACCGGCGAAGCGGCCACCGGGTGCCAGCGCCCGGCGCAGGACGAGGTCACCGCCGGGCCAGACGTCGGGATCCGCCAAGCAGCGCATGCGCACGTCCGCCACGGTCCACGGACCGACTCCTTTGATCTGCCCCAGGGTGGCCACGATGTCGTCGCGGTCCCCGGCGGGATCCAGCGAGACTTCCCCCGATGCGATCAGCGTGGCCGCGTCGACCAATGTGCGGCCGCGCGCTTTGGGCACTCCGACGGCCACCGCCACTCGTTCCGGATCCCACGAGGCCAGTGCGGCGGCGGTGGGGAAGGCGGTTCCGTCCCCGACCAGGGCACACAGTCGCGCGTTCTGGGTGGCGGCGGCCGCGACGCTGACCTGCTGGCCCACGATGGTGGTGGTCAGTGATCGAAACGGGTCCAGGGCGCCCAGAACGCGCAGCCCGGGTCTCCGGCGCACCAGTTCGGCAAGTCGGGGATCCCGGCCCAATGCGGCGTCGACCGCCGTCGGGGCGACATCCAGATCCAGCCACCGGCGGATGGCGGCGATAGTGCGGGGAACGGCGCGTAGATCGGCGCCGGTCGGCAGGGCCAGGGACACCCGCACTGATTCCGGTCCCAGCCACGCCGTGACCCCGACCCCATCGATGGTCCGGGTGGCCACCCGGCATGTGCCCGGGTCCACATCGTCCACGCCAGGTACTGCGTGTCGTGCCAGCCACCCGAGCACCGCGTCCACCGCGTAGGGCGGCCGCAGCTTGAGCCGGAGGTCCAGCGTTCCCGCAGAACTGGACCGCGCACCCGTTCCGACACGGAGTTGTCGCGGCGTCAGGCCGAAGTGCTCCCGGATCACATCGTTGAACTGCCGCACGCTGCCGAATCCGGCAGTGAACGCGACGTCGGCGGCACTCAGGTCGGTCTGTTCCAGCAACAGTCGCGCCGACTGGGCCCGCCGGGTGCGCATCAGTTGCCCGCTCGTGGCGCCCACCTCGGCGACGAGCGCCCGGTTGAGGTGTCGGGAACTGACGTGCAGTCGTTGCGCCAGCTCATCGGCCTCGTAGGTATGGCCACTCCCGATCAGACGTAACGCTCGGGCCACCAGATCCCCGCGGTGATCCCATTCCCGCGATCCGGGCAGGGAGTCGGGTCGGCACCGGCGGCACGCGCGTAGTCCGGCAGCGGACGCGGCGGCCGCGGAGCCGAAGAACCGGACGTTGCGCCGATGCGGCGTGCGCGCGGGGCATACCGGGCGGCAGTAGATACCCGTGGACAGCACGCCTGCGAAGAAGCGACCGTCGAACCGCGAATCGCGGGCCGTCAGGGCCTGGTAGCAGATGTCGTCATCGGGGAGCACAGGTCCAGTGTGCGTGGAAGCCGACCGCGGGCCTAGCGGTATTCGGACCTGACGGTGGCCCGGCGCCCGGATGGACCCCAGCGCGCCTCGCTGGTACCTTCGTAGGGATGTTCGCGGGACTGCTTCTTGGTAGCCGCGGCGAGGCCTGATCCGACTGGCTTCCTCGCCGCGGAGTTCTTCCCTGCCGGTCTCCCCGGTCCCCTGAACCCCGAGAGGCCTCCCATGACTTCCAGCAGCGTCCACGACCAGCGCAATCCCCAGCAACCGTCGGCCATGCCGTTCCACCGCTACCGGCCGTTCACGCCGGTGTCCCTGTCCGACCGCACGTGGCCGAGCACCGTCATCAGCGAGGCGCCTCGTTGGTGCGCCGTCGACCTGCGAGACGGCAACCAGGCCTTGATCGACCCCATGACCCCGGAACGTAAGCGGCGGATGTTCGATCTGCTGGTGTCGCTGGGCTACAAGGAGATCGAGGTCGGTTTCCCGTCGGCGTCGCAGACGGACTTCGATTTCGTCCGGCAACTGATCGAGGACGGTGCGATCCCCGACGACGTCGTCATCCAGGTGCTGACGCAGTCGCGCGAGCATCTGATCGAACGGACCTTCGAAGCCATCGAAGGTGCCAAGCAGGCGATCGTGCACCTGTACAACTCCACCTCGACGTTGCAGCGCCGCGTGGTGTTCGGGCTGGATCGCGACGGCATCATCGACATCGCAGTGCATGGTGCGCAGTTGTGTGCGAAATACGCGGAAAACACGGACACCGACGTGTTCTTCGAGTATTCGCCGGAGTCCTACACCGGCACCGAGCTGGAGTTCGCCGTCGAGGTCTGCAACCGGGTGATCGAGGTGTGGGAACCCACGCCGGACCGCAAGGTGATCATCAACCTGCCGGCGACCGTGGAGATGGCCACACCGAATGTGTACGCGGACTCGATCGAGTGGATGAGCCGGCACCTGGCCCGCCGCGATTCGGTCGTTCTTAGCCTGCACCCGCACAACGACCGGGGCACTGCGGTGGCCGCGGCCGAGCTGGGCTATATGGCTGGTGCGGATCGGATCGAGGGATGTCTGTTCGGTAACGGCGAGCGGACCGGCAACGTGTGTCTGGTGACGCTGGGCATGAACCTGTTCAGCCAGGGCATCGACCCCCAGATCGACTTCCGCGACATCGACGGCATCCGACGCACGGTCGAGTACTGCAACCAGCTGCCGGTGAACGAGCGCCACCCGTACGGCGGCGACCTGGTGTACACGGCCTTCAGCGGGTCCCATCAGGATGCGATCAACAAGGGGCTCAAGGCCATGCAGGTCGACGCCGACGAGGTCGGCGCGGAGGTGGACGACTTCCGGTGGGAGGTCCCCTACCTGCCCATCGACCCGAAGGACGTGGGCCGTACGTACGAAGCGGTGATCCGCGTCAACAGCCAGTCCGGCAAGGGCGGCGTCGCCTACATCATGCGCACCGAGAACAAGTTGGATCTGCCGCGGCGGCTGCAGATCGAGTTCAGCCAGGTGATCCAGCACCACACCGACGACGAGGGCGGCGAGGTCCTGCCCGAGCAGATGTGGCACATCTTCACCGACGAGTACCTGCCCAACCCGGACGCCCCCTGGGGTCGCCTGGCGCTGGTCAGCGTGAATCAGGAGTCGGCAGTCGGCGGCGAGACCACGGTCAGCGCGGTTGTGAACGATCAGGGTCACGACGTGCACCTGGTCGGTACCGGGAACGGCCCGATCGCGGCGTTCTGCAACGCACTGACCGGTCACGGTATCGATGTACGGGTCCTGGACTACGCCGAACACGCCATGTCGGCCGGCGGCGACGCCAACGCCGCCTCGTACCTGGAGTGCGCCATCGACGACCGGGTCCTGTGGGGGGTGGGCATCGATCCGTCGATCGTCACGTCGTCGCTGAAGGCCATCGTGTCGGCGGTCAACCGCGCCCAGCGCGACGCCGGATAGGGTGAACTCCATGGCGGAACACTGGCGACTGACCTTTCCCGAAGAACGGGTGACCCAACCCGTCATCTACCACCTCGTCAAGGACTTCGACGTCGTGCCGAACATCCGGCGTGCGGCGATCGAGAACCACTTCGGGTGGCTCGTGCTCGAGGTCGAGGGCGAACCCGAACAGATCCGCGCGGCCGAGGCCTACCTGCGCGAGCACGGCATCGAGATCGACAACGCCGAGGGCGACATCGTCGCCGGCTGACCCCCCTCGACCGGGGAGCCGTCGTCGATCGGGGCAGCCTTTCTCTGCCCCCATCGCTGTCGGAGCAGGATCACCATGCTCGGATCGTCATCGGGGCAGACCGGGGGTGCCCCGATCGACCACCGCTCCAACTGAAATGGCTTCCAGGATCTCCAGGGCGGCGACGCTGTCGCGGGGGTCGACAGGCAGCGGTCCGTTGCCGGAGAGGGCGGCGGTCAGCTGCCGGTAGAACGCGGGGTAGTCACCCGGTTCCGTGGGGACCGGTTCGGCCTGCGCCGGGTTTCCCGAAATGATTGTCCCCCACGCTGCCGGATCCTCGGTGCCCCAGTCCGCACCGCCGGGGACTCGTCCCGTCCGTAGCGCGTCCTCCTGCGGGTCCAGTCCGTCCTTCACATAGGCACCCCTGGTGCCCAGCACCCGGAAGCGGGGTCCGGGAGCCGCTGCGACATGACTGACGGACAGGTGCGATTCGGCTCCTCCAGCGTGCACGATCCGCACAAAGGCATCGTCGGGAACGACCGCACCAGGGCGGATGATCCGCGCGGAGCCCGACACTGATTCGGCTGGGCCGAGCAGGGTCAGAGCTTGGTCGACGACGTGCGGGCCGAGGTCCCACAGCACTCCGGAACCAGGCCCGGGCACTTCCTTCCAGCCGGCCTTGACGGTCGGTCGCCATCGCTCGAAGCGTGACTCAAACCGGTGGATCCGGCCGATCGCCCCGGAATCCTGCAACGAGCGCACGGTGAGGAAGTCACCGTCCCAGCGTCGGTTCTGATAGCAGGTGAGCGCCACTCCGCGCACCTCGGCCAGGTCGACCAGGGCACGGGCCTCGGCGGCTGTGGCCGCCAACGGCTTGTCCACGACGGCAGCGATCCCGGACTCCAGCAGTTCGGTGGCCACGTCCGCGTGGGTGTCATTGGGGGTGGCGACCACGCCGGCGTCGATCTGCAGGTCGCTCAGCCCGGTGACATCGCCCACGATCGACACATCGGGGTATGTGGTGCGCACCCGTGCGGCCGCATCCGCGGAGCGCACCACTACCGCTGCCAGTTCCGCACCCGGGGTCGCAGAGATGACCGGGGCGTGGAACGTCGCGCCCGCCAGGCCGTAGCCGATCACCGCGTAACGCACCATGGGCTCAGCCTGTCGGTCCGACGTCTAGGAAGCGACCTGAACCTGGCTGGGCGGACCCTCGACTCCGTTGATCATGATCGCGACGGTGTGGGTGCCGGGGTGGACCGCGCGGGTCGACAGTTGGGCCAGCGACACGCTTCGCCGCAGCGTCCGGCGTTCGCCCGGAGGCAGCTCCAGTTCGGCCCCGACGAACACCTTGCGACGCGGGTTTCCCGACGGCCGCGCGAAACCGACGACAAGATCGACCCGGGCGGCGG
>CAZVYU010000016.1:0-16049 GCA_964631645.1 uncultured Actinomycetes bacterium | reverse complement strand
CGCGGGTTTCCCGACGGCCGCGCGAAACCGACGACAAGATCGACCCGGGCGGCGGCCGGCGATGGTGACGGGTTGGACAGTTCGAGGACGACGGTGAGTCGGTCTCCGATGCGAGGACTGGTGGGCTGGATCGTCATCCGGGTCACCCCGATCGGCGATCGACCGTCATATCCCAGGATTCGGAGGGCGGCCGGGTCGCCGGCCTTGACGAGGGTGCGCAGGGCATGACGGACCAGGGGACGACGCGACGGGTCCTCGGCCAACCATCGCGCGGTCACTCCCCGGGCCACGTCCGGGTGGTCCTTGGCGATGTCGTTCAGATTGTTCGCCACCGACCGGCGGACGTACTCCGATGGATCATCACGCAGCGGCTCGAGCAGCGGCAGGATCGGGCTGGGATCGGCGATGAAGGCGGGCAGTTGGGCGGCCCACGGCAGCCGGGGACGGGTTCCTTCCGAGACAAGCCGGCGCACGTGTTCGCTCGGGTCGGTGGTCCAGTCTGCGAGCTGTGCCAGCGTCCGCTGTGGCTGCTGCTGCAGGAACGAGCGGATGCTGAACTCGGCGGTGAACAGTTGCGTCAGCGCATGTTGGGCAGCCATGGATTCCTCGAAGCACGACTGTCCGTGCTCGGCGACGTACATCGTGAGCGGCCACAACATGAAACTGTCGAAGGACTGCCAGCGCTGTGCCGCGACGCTGTCGGGCAGGCTCGTGCGGATGAGGTCGATCGCCGTCGCGGGGTCCGGTGGCAGCTGAGCCGGCAACGCCGCCGCCACGGCCCGGGCGCGTTGGGACAGTTCCAGGTCGGCGAAGTCGGACGTCGCCGCGGCCACGAAGTCGTGTTCGTCGAAGCCGGGGACCCCTGCCTTGAGGAGCGCGGCCAGCCGGCGGACCAGTTCGACGTCGAAACGGTCCTTGAGCGGTGCGGCCATCAGGCCAGGTCGACCGCCCTGCCGTAGCCGGCGCCGATCTGGGCCACGATGGTGTCCAGGGTGGGGGCCGGTACCGCTGAGTCGACCGTCAGCACCGTCAGGGCGCGGCCGCCGGCGTCGGTGCGGCCGACCTGCATGCCGGCAATGTTGATGCCGGCGTCGCCCAGGATCTGGCCGAGCTTGCCGACCACCCCGGGCCGGTCGACGTAACCGAGGAAGGCCATGTGATCGGTGATCGCCACCTCGACATCGAATTCGTCGATCTGCACCAAGCGCGCCTCGTCCCGAGGACCCACCACGGTCCCGGCCACGCAGACCCGCCCGCCGTCGACCTGGGTCGTGCGGACCGTGACCACCGAACGGTGATCAGCGCTGTCCGGAGTCGTGGACAGGTGCACCTCGACGCCGCGGTTCTTGGCCATGATGGGCGCGTTGACATAGGAGACGGGGTCGTCCACCAGTTGCCCGAAGACACCTTTGAGCGCGGACAGTTCGAGGACCCGGACGTCTTCGCCTGCGGCTTCACCCTGCACTTCGACGTCGATCCGTTCGATCGCGGCGCCGGAGAGTTTGCTCGCGATGGCGCCGAGCTTCTCGGCCAGCGGCAGGAGGGGCCGGACCGGCTCCGCCAGGACCCCGCCCTGCACGTTGACGGCGTCGGGGACCAGTTCGCCGCCCAGCGCCAGACGGACCGAACGTGCGACGGAGATCCCCGCCTTCTCTTGCGCCTCGTCGGTGCTGGCACCCAGATGGGGAGTGGCGACCACGGTGTCGAGGGAGAACAGCGGCGAGTCGGTGCAGGGTTCGGTGGCGTAGACGTCCAGGCCGGCGCCTGCCACGCGGCCGTCGACCAGCGCGTCGTACAGGGCCTGCTCGTCGACGATGCCGCCCCGGGCGGCGTTGATGATGCGTACCTCGGGCTTCACCTTGTGCAGGGCCTCGTCACCGATCAGGCCGAGGGTCTCGGGGGTCTTGGGCAGGTGCACCGTGATGAAGTCCGACGCGGCCAGGAGTTCGTCGAGTTCGACCATGCGCACCCCGAGCTGGGCGGCGCGGGCGGGTTGTACGTAGGGGTCGTACGCAATGAGCTGGACGCCGAAGGCGCTGAGGCGCTGGGCGACCAGGACGCCGATCCGACCCAGACCCACGACCCCGACGACCTTGTCGGCCAGTTCGACACCGCTGTACTTGGACCGCTTCCATTCGCCCTGACGCAGGGCCTCGTTGGCCGGTACGACGTTGCGTGCGGAGGCGAGGAGGAGCGCCACCGCCAGTTCGGCCGCGCTGAGGATGTTGGACGTGGGCGCGTTGACGACCATGACGCCGGCTTCGGTGGCTGCCTTGACGTCGACGTTGTCCAGCCCCACGCCGGCCCGGGCGACGACCTTGAGGTTCTTGGCCGCAGCGATGGCTTCGGCGTCCACCTTGGTCGCACTTCGTACGAGGATCGCGTCCACGTCGGCGATGGCCGGGAGCAACTCGTCGCGGTTCGCGCCGTCGCAATACCGGATCTCGAAGTCGGGACCCAGCGCCTCGACGGTGGCGGGCGACAGTTCCTCGGCGATCAGCACAACGGGCTTGGTCATCACAGTCCTTCACGTCTCGGCGCACAAAATCCGGCCGCGGGGCCGGATCGCCCTCAGTCTACCCCGGTGCTTGTGAATCCATTCACGAGCAGGCCCCCCGCTTCCCTCGCGCCCCGCTCTCGGTGTGAAGCGGGCAGTCCCAGGTGCGGGAACGGGGGGGCGGTTTTGGTCGCATGCGACCGAAACATTCACCACGCGTCGCTGGTGCGACCGCTTCGGACAACTGCGACTGAATGTTCCGGTCGCCTTCCACGGAAGGAGTCGCTTCCCGCCGCCGTGGTGCGGTTTCAGTCGCATGCGACCGAAACCGCACCCCCCAAAGCCGGCGGCAGGAGACGGCACCGCAGATCGGGCGATGCGATCCGAGCGGTCAGTTGTTCTTCGGAAGCTTCGGCACCAGCCAGCCCAGGAAGGCGTCAGGCGAGCGGGTCTGCATGTACACGGTCCCCGGTCCGGTGAGATCCGCCACCAATCCTTCACCCGACAGGAAGGTGCTCTTCCAGTTGCCCACCTTGCGCACGTTGTAGGTGATGCCCTCGGACCAGCCGACGACGTGACCCGAGTCCACGGTGAAGGTCTCACCCGCGGCCAGTTGACGAGAGTCCATCGCCCCGTAGGCGCTGATGATCAGCTGTCCGGTGCCGCTGCACTTGAGGATGAACAGGCCCTCGCTGCTGAAGAACGTCTTTGCACCACCCCAGCCGGAGTCGACGTCGACCCCGAGCGCGGAGGCCAAATAGGAGCCGGACTGCAGGAACACCGTCTGGCCCTGCAGTTCCCACAAGACGATGTCGCCGGGGAGGTCCGGCGCGAACGACACCTCGCCGCCCTGCGGACCGGCCGTGAACGTGTTCATGAAGAACGATTCGCCCCCCAGGACGGACCGCTTCAGGCCCTTCATAATGCCGCCCTGGGTGCTGGTCTCGATGGCCACGTTCTGCATCGCCACCATGGCGCCGGCTTCGGCCTTCACCACCTCAGAGGGGCCCAACGCCACCTGGGCGACCGCGAACGACGGGGAGAACTTGACTGTTGTCTGCATGCGATCAGTGTCACCCAAGGAACTCAGACCGCAATGCGGGCGCGCCGGTTATGCCTGATCGTCGCCCGACGGCTGCATCGCCCAGAACGTCGCTCCCGCCGGGTCGGTAAAGCCGGCCATCATCCCGTAGGGGGTGTCGAACGGCGGGATCGGGACGGCACCACCGTGTTCGGCGGCTGCGGTGACCGCCTGACTCAGGTCCGCGACCATGTAGCACAACAGCCAGTGCGAGGGGACGTCGTCGGCCCCCATCATGCCGCCCATCCCGCCGCGCGGCCGCGGGTCATCACCGGCCGCGAAAGTGGTGTAGTCCGGCCCGGCCATCTCCATCTGTTCGTACGTGTAGCCGAACACGGCAGCGTAGAACTCGCGCGCCACATCGGGGCCCGAGGACCGCAGGTCCTCCCACACCAGACCGCCGGGTGTGTTGGTCGCACCGCCGTCGAAGGTCCCGGCTTGCCAGACCCCGAACACGGCGCCCGTCGGATCCTGCGCCACGAACATCCGGCCCAGGTCGGACACGTCCATCGGGGGCGCCAGCACCAGTCCCCCGGCTTCGGTGACGGCGGCTGCCGCAGCGTCAGCGTCATCGGAGGCGATGTACATGGTCCATGCCGTGCGACTCCCGGGCCGCAAGGTACCCATTCCCGCCACGGGCTGCCCGTCGGCCAAGGCCATCACGTAGCCGCCATGCGCATCGTCCGGTTCGGTGAACGACCAGCCCAGGACAGCGGAATAGAAGGGCTGCACGGTCGCCAGGTCATCGACCATGAGGTCGGTCCAACAGGGAACTCCGGCGGGGTAGGTAGACGTCATATGGTCATCTCACCGCATGCACCGCCGCCTGTCCAGAGCCACCCTGGTGGTCGATCGGTTCAGCGGGCCGCGGTGCCTTCGACGTAGTCGTCATCGCCGGAATCGACCCAGGCCATGAGCTTGCGCAGGTCGCGTCCGGTCGCCTCGATCGGGTGCTGCTCGCCCTTGGCGCGCAGTTCCGCGAACTCGGGAGCCCCGGCATCCTGATCATCGATGAACCGCTGGGCGAACGTCCCGTTCTGGATGTCCGCCAGGACCGCCTGCATGTTCTCCTTCACGCTGGCGTCGATCACGCGCGGCCCCGACACGTAGTCGCCGTACTCCGCGGTGTCGGACACGCTCCACCGCTGCTTGGCGATGCCGCCTTCGTACATGAGGTCGACGATCAACTTGAGCTCGTGCAGGCACTCGAAGTAGGCCACCTCGGGCTGGTAGCCGGCCTCGACCAGCGTCTCGAAGCCGTACATCACCAACTGCGAGGCACCGCCACACAGCACCGCCTGCTCACCGAACAGGTCAGTCTCGGTCTCCTCGGTGAACGTGGTTTTGATGCCGCCGGCCCGCAGCGCCCCGATGGCCTTGGCATACGACAGGGCCAGGGGCCACGCCTGACCGCTCGCGTCCTGTTCCACCGCGATGATCGCCGGCACGCCGCGCCCGGCTTCGTACTCGCGGCGCACCAGGTGCCCCGGCCCCTTGGGGGCGACCATGCAGACGTCGACGAAGTCCGGCGGTGTGATGTAGCCGAACCGGATGTTGAACCCGTGGGCGAAGAACAGGGCATCGCCTTCCTGGAGGTTGGGTTCGATCGCTTCGGCGTACAACGACCGCTGCGCCGGGTCCGGCACCAGGACCATGATCAGGTCCGCTTCGGCCGCCGCCGTGGCGGGATCCACGACCCGCAGTCCGGCGGCCTCGGCCTTCGCGCGGCTCTTGGAGCCCTCCGGAAGACCCACCCGGACATCGACGCCCGAGTCCCGCAGGCTCAGCGCATGTGCGTGGCCCTGCGAGCCATACCCCAGGATGGCGACCACCCGGTTCTGGATGATGGAGAGGTCTGCGTCGTCGTCGTAGAACAAGGTCGCGGCCACGGAGTTTCCTTCGGATGGAGAGCGGATCGGTCCAAGAATACGGGGTGTGCCGGGGTCGACCTACCCGTAGGTCACGGCTGCGGCGGTCCCGGGACACCGAACCGCTCCGCCATCATGCGGTCGACCTCGCGGTGGGCCTCCTGCGGGTCGATGGATTGGGAGACGACCACCTCCAGTTGCTCCGCCACATCTATCACGGCGGCCGTGTCAGCGACCGGCGTCCCGGCCAACTTGGCGTGAACGATGAACTCGTACAACGGCATCAGGCTGATGGCATCGTTTCCGCGGTCCCTACCCACCCGAAACGGCCGGTTGATCACGTTGAGCAGGAGCAGCAGGTAGATGAAGAAGAACGACAGGAAGGCCATCGTCGACAGCGAGGCGACCACATTGTCTCCCGTGCTGTCCCCCTCGATGTCCGCGAAGAGCAGACGCAGCAGGATGAGAGCGACAAAACTGACGATCATGGCGTAGGCCGACGGGAGGAACTGCTCCCGTTGGATGCTGTACACCTTTAGGACAGACTCACGCAGCTTCGCCTGCTCCCCGCGCAACCGTGAGATGTAGCTGGCGGGCACGGGGGATCCGTCCAACTCCGAGATGGAGTCGGACAACATCTCGACCATGAAGAGGGCATCCCGACTCCTACCGCTGTCGATGTCCCGCCGGAGCGCCACGACCACCGCCCCCAGTCGCAGACGGAGTTGCGCCACGTTCGGCACGGCCCACTCACGGTGGAACGCCTCGGCCTCGCGCAAGATCGACAGCAGTCCGGCCGCGATGTCCCCCGGCGTCCGTTCGGCCTCGCGGTAGTCCCCCATGACGCCCACGATCACCAGACCGATGACGAACACCCCGGCCCCGATGACACTCGATGTCAGCGGGGTCAACGGGACTCCCTCGATCCCGACCGCGAACAGGCCGAGTCGGACGACAACCATCCCGGCGACGATCAGAAGCGCGGTCAGCGCCAGCCGGTAGTCCCGCAAAGAGCTGCGCCACAGCATCGCACCACTCCCGTCGCCCGGCGCACGCAGCGGATCTGGTCGCCTTCCGGGAGGGTAGAGCCGCGAGCGCCGACCGTGCCGCCGATCCGGCGAACTCAGGCGCTGCGAAGTGAACGCTCGGTGATCCCCTTGGCGCCCCGGCTCACGGCGACCGCACCGGACTGGACCAACTCCTTGATCCCGAACGGCTCGAGCACCCGCAGCATCGCCTGCAACTTGCCGGGGCTGCCCGTCGCCTCGATGGTGACCGCGTCGGGAGCGACGTCCACGACCTTCGCCCGGAACAGTTGCACCGTCTCGAGGATGTGGCTGCGGGTGTCACGGCTCGCGTTGACCTTGACCAGGATCAACTGCCGCTGCACCGAATGATCCTCGTCGAGTTCGATGATCTTGATGACGTTGATCAGTTTGTTGAGCTGCTTGGTGACCTGCTCGCGCGGCAGGTCATCGACGCTGACCACGATGGTCATCCGCGAAATCCCGGGCTGCTCGGTGGGACCCACCGCCAGTGATTCGATGTTGAACCCGCGGCGCGAGAACAGTCCTGCGATCCGGGCCAGGACGCCGGGCACGTCTTCGACGAGCACGGAGAGGGTGTGTCGGTTCGTCATGGGTCAGTCCTCCCGGTCCCACTGCGGGGCCAGATCGCGGGCGTGTTTGATGTCGTCGTTACTCGCGCCGGCGGCCACCATGGGCCACACCATGGCGTCCTTGTGCACCTGGAAGTCGATCACCACCGGTTTGTCCGTGATGGCGTTCGCCTTCTCGATGACCGCATCGACCTCGTCCGCGTTGTCGCACCGCAGGCCGACGCATCCATACGCCTCGGCCAGCTTCACGAAGTCCGGGAACTGGTTCGAGTGCAGGTCGGTGTTGCTGTACCGCTCGTTGTAGAACAGCGTCTGCCACTGACGCACCATCCCCAGGGCACCGTTGTTGATCAGTGCGACCTTGATCGGGATGTCGTTGATGGTGCAGGTGGCGAGCTCCTGGTTGGTCATCTGGAAACACCCGTCACCGTCCACCGCCCAGACCGTGGCCTCAGGTTGCCCCACCTTGGCGCCCATGGCGGCGGGCACCGCATAGCCCATCGTCCCCAGGCCGCCGGAGTTCAACCACGTGCGGGGCTGGTCGAACTCGATGAACTGCGCCGACCACATCTGGTGCTGCCCCACCCCGGCGGCGAAGATCGTGTCCGGTGCGGACAAGGCCGACAGCCGTTCGATCACGTACTGGGGCGACAGGCTGCCGTCGTCGGGCTGGTCGTACCCCAAGGGGTAGGTACTGGTCCAGTGGTCGATGGTGCGCCACCAGCCGCGGTAGTCCGGTTCGGCACCCCCGTCGAGCTTCGCCTGGATGGCATCGGTCAGGGCGGTCAGGATCGCCTTGGCATCGCCCACGATCGGGATGTCGACGGGCTTGTTCTTCCCGATCTCGGCGGGGTCGACGTCGGCGTGGATGATCTTGGCTTCCGGAGCGAACGACGACAGCTTCCCCGTCACCCGGTCGTCGAACCGGGTCCCGATCGCGATCAGGAGATCCGCACGTTGCAGCGCACCGACAGCGGCGACGGTGCCGTGCATCCCCGGCATCCCCAGGTTCTGCTTGTGATCGTCCGGGAACGCCCCCAGCGCCATCAGGGTGGTGACGACCGGGATCCCGGTCAGTTCGGCCAACCGGGCCAACTCCTCGGCGGCGTCAGCCTTGATGACCCCGCCACCGATGTAGAGCACCGGGCGCTCGGATTCGACGATCATGGTGGCGGCCGCCCGAACCTGGCGTGCGTGCGGTGTGGTGGTCGGCTTGTACCCCGGCAGCTTCAGCCGCTCGGGCCAGGTGAACGTGGTCATGGCCTGCAGCGCGTCCTTGCTGATGTCCACCAGCACCGGACCGGGACGTCCCGTGGCGGCGATGTGGAACGCCTCGGCGATGGCGACCGGGATGTCGGCGGGGTCGGTGATCAGGTAGTTGTG
Organism: uncultured Actinomycetes bacterium; assembly: GCA_964631645.1. Taxonomy (GTDB): domain Bacteria; phylum Actinomycetota; class Actinomycetes; order S36-B12; genus CAIWTL01. The sequence continues at coordinate 7,602 of CAZVYU010000016.1, read as the reverse complement.
CTTGGTCATGGGCATCGTGATGCCCCGGATGTCCGCCTCCTGGAACGCATCGGTCCCGATCGCCGGGCTGGCGACCTGACCGGTGATGGCGACCAGCGGAACCGAATCCATGTACGCGTCGGCGATCGCGGTGACCAGGTTCGTCGCACCCGGTCCCGACGTCGCCATACACACGCCGACCTTGCCGGTGGCGGTGGCGTAACCCTCGGCCGCATGACCGGCACCCTGCTCGTGGCGCACGAGGATGTGGCGGATCTGGGTGGAGTCCATGATCGGGTCATAGGCGGGCAGGATGGCGCCACCCGGAATCCCGAACACGACCTCGACGCCCGCGTGCTCCAAAGCACGCACCAGGCTCTGTGATCCAGTGATCTGCTCGGACATCTTGCTTCCGTTCCCATGTCGGGCCTGCATCCGCCTCAGGCCGCCTCCCTCGCGGGGATCTCCCGCTAGCCGGAGGCGGCCTGTCGTTGTCCCGGCCCGTATGGTGACGGACCGGGAAACGAAAAACCCCCCGGCCTGATCAGGCAGCGGAGGGTTGCGCGTCGACTTGTGGTCGACGCGCTAGGTGATTACGATGCGTTGGCTTCGCACGTGCCCACTATCGCCGCCCAGTCGCGACGCGTCAAGTCAGGTCCAGGGTCGACGCGACGTCCAGCCGGTCGTACCGTCGTCCTATGGGAAGCGGCGGCCGCTGGGTGGGGGCCTCGGCGGTGGCCGTCGTGGCTGTGTGGGTTCTGGTCTCCATCGGCGGCGCGGTCAACCCGGGCTTCAAACAGTACGAGCAGTACTTGAGTGCCCTGTCCGCCGACGGGACGACCACCCCCGGCTGGGGCCGGGCCGCGCTGCTCGTGGCAGCGCTCGGCCTGCTCCTGGTCGTGCCGGTCCTGCTCCGTTGGTGCCGGATCACCGCCGGATGGGTGGCGTTGGCCGCCGCTGGTGTCGCCCTCATCGCCGCAGCTCCGATGATCTGCCCCGCAGGCACCCGGTTCTGCCGAGCGGCAGCCTCGGCACCGCCGGCGCGAGCCACGCTGCATGCCGTCGCCGTGATCCTGTTCGCGGCGTCGGTGGTCGCCGCCATCGCCACGGGAGCAGCGCGGGTCCGCGGATCGAACCGGGCCGGACGAGCACTGATCGGCGGCATGTCGGCGGTGGCTGTGGTCGCCGCATCGCCAGGGCTGCTCGGGGTCTCCGGCCTGCCGCAACGGTGGCTCCTGTTGGCCGGTCAACTGGCCGTGGTGGCACTCGCCCACCTAGCCGTCGTCGAACGAGAGCGAGTGTTGCGCCTGCTCACGACACAGGAGGCACGGACGGTTTCCACGACGACCGCACCCTCTAACTCAACGTAATTAGGGGGTTCCGCTCCATGACCCGGGGGCACCGGGCAGGATTCATCCCGTGACCCGGGCTCTCTATCTCATCGCCACGTGGTGCGCCCGCCACGCCAAGCTGGTGCTGGGGCTGTGGATCGTTGCACTGCTGCTCATCAGCGGCCTGAACAACCGTCTCCCCGCAGCCGGGGTGCAGGAGATCAACCTGGAAGGCACCGACTCCGCGGTGGGCCAGACGCTGCTGTCCCGGGCGTTCACCGGTGCCTCGACCGGCGCCCAGCCGGTCGTGCTCGGCTGCCAGACCGATCTCGACACCGGCGAGGGCAAGGCGATCGTCGCCAACACCCGAGACCAGTTGAAGCAGGTCACCGGCGTCCTGTCGGTCACCGGACCCGCCCAGGAATCCGATCTGCTGTCCGAGAACAAACAGATCGCGATCCTCCAGGTCCAGGTTGCCGACGCGCAGTTGGGCGAGAAGAGCACCGCCCAGAACATCCTCGACACCGCCACGCAGTCGGCCCCCGAGTGTGAGGTCGCCGTGGGCGGCACCATGGGTCAGTTGCTCTCTAGCGGCGAGTCGACGGCCAGCGAGGGTCTGGGCCTGCTGGCGGCCGTCATCGTTCTGCTCTTCACGCTGCGCCGTTTCGCTGCGGCGGTCATCCCGCTGATCAACGCGATCATGAGCGTGGGCATCGGGACCGCGATCGTCGGACTGCTCGGTCGTTTGGTCTACATCCCGGATGCCGCACCGATCCTGGGCACGATGCTGGGGCTGGGGGTCGGGATCGACTACGCCCTTTTCCTCGTGGTGCGCCACCGGACGATGCTGCGGAAGGGCTTCGCCGTCGAAGACTCCATCGGCCGGACCGCGGGGACCGCGGGCGCCGGGATGGTCTTCGCCGGTACCACCCTGATCCTGGCGGTCACCGGCCTGGCCCTGACCCGGATCTCCTTCCTCGCCTGGCTCGGCTACGCGGCAGCGGTTGTTGTCGCGGTCGCTGTGCTCGCGTCGCTCACCCTGGTCCCGGCGCTGTTCGGCCTGATGAAGATGCGGGTGCTGCCCAAGAAGGACCGGGCCGCCGTCCATCACGACGACACCCACCTGGACGAAGGGATCTGGGCGCGCATCGCCGATGCGGTGACCACCAAGCCGTGGCGCTTCGCCATCGGATCCATCCTGCTGCTGCTTCTGATGGCGTTCCCGGTCACCAAGATGGAGTTCGGGCAGATGGACTCGTCCTTCCTGCCGACCACGTCGACCGGGTATCAAGCCAACCAGCTGATCACCGAAGGCTTCGGCGCCGGCTACAACGGCCCCTTGGCCGTCGTCGTCCAGATGAACAAACCGGCGAAGGCACCCAAGGACGCGGCGCTGGAGTCCGGGGTCGACCCGCGCACGCTGGACCCCCGCCTCACGTCCCTCGAGGAGGCGCTGCGGGACACGCCTGGCGTCCAGACCGTGGGCAAGGCGATCGTGAGCCCCGACGGAGGTGTCGCCGTCGTCCAGGTCACCCCCACCACCGGCCCCGCGGACCCGGCCACCCAGGAACTGGTCACCACGTTGCGCGAGGAGGTACTCCCCGCGGCCACCAACGGTGAGTCCATGGACGCACACGTCGCCGGGATCACCGCCATCATGATGGACCTGTCGGTCCAGATCGGCGACAGTCTCCCGATCTTCATCGGCGGAGTCGTGGTGCTGTCCGGCTTCCTGCTGCTGCTCGCCTATCGATCGCTGGTGATCCCGGTCAAGGCGGCCGCGATGAACCTGTTGTCGATCTGCGCCGCGTACGGCGTAGTGGTCATGGTCTTCCAGTTCGGGTGGGGGGCGAACCTCATCGGCATGGATCGACTCGTCCCGATCGAGACCTATGTCCCGATGATCATGTTCGCCGTACTGTTCGGGCTGTCGATGGACTACGAGGTGTTCCTGCTCACGGCGTTCCAGGAGCACTGGGCCAAGACGGGCGACATGACCATCGCCGTGCGTCGCGGGCTGGCCGACACCGGCTCCGTGGTCACGTCGGCCGCAGCCATCATGTGCGTGGTGTTCACCTCGTTCATCTTCCTTGCGCCGGATGCGATCGCGAAGTTGTTCGGCGTCGGCCTGGCCACTGCTGTGTTCGTCGACGCCTCGATCGTGCGTTGTCTCCTGGTTCCTGCGCTGATGGTCCTGGCCGCCTCGATCACCTGGTGGCTGCCCAAGTGGCTCGACCGGGCGCTCCCCCACCTTCAGATCGAAGGCGACCCCGACTCGCTGGAATCGATCCACAACCCGCCTGCCGATCACACCCCCCGCACGGTGGCGGAGGCCACGGCACCGGTGATGTCGGTGCTGCCGGCGGCGCTGGGCGGGGCCATCGGCTGGATCGTGGGATCGCGGGTCGTCCCCATCGATCAGACCATCCCCTACGCGTCGATCGCCGTCGCCGTTGCCGCCATCGTCGGTGCGATCGTCGTGTGGTTGCCCCGCGGTACTCCCGGCTCCGGTTACCGGCCCGGGGCCCGGCTGCTCACCTTGCTGTGCGGCGCCATGGCGGTGGCGATCCTGTACGCGCTGATCCGCGCCGTGATCCCGTACACCAAGCAGAACCCCGGCGTGATGGCCGCGTGGGCGCTGTTGATCGTCGTCGTGATCAGCGCCTTCACCCGGCTGCGCAGTTATGGGCTTCCGCTCATCCTGGGCGGCATCGTCATGACCGTGACCATCTCGGTGTCCGGCGTCGGGGACACCGGACTCGGATCGCTCATCGAAATCGCCCTCGTCCCTGCGTTGATCGCGGGTCTGGTGGCGCTGCTGGTCCATCGCTTTATGACGCTGGTGCGCGAGGGCAAGTCGCCGCCGCCGTCCACCGATGACTCTCCCCCGCCCGATGGCAGCGCGGAACCTGACGCGCCCCAACTCACCGGGGTCGGGTCATGACTCTGCTGCGCTGGGGGGCCGGAACCGCTGCTCTGACGCTGGCGGCGATGTCAGGGGCGCCTGGACTTGCGGCGGCTGCGGCGCCCGCCCGCACACCCGAACAGGTCGCGACCGAGGTGGTCCTGCGCAGCACGGGACTCCCGCGCGAGGTCCCCATGCTGCGGCAGGACGCCGACCTGGTGAACGACGAGATCGTCGTGGCCCACCTGGACCCGCGGGGACTGCCGGTGAACGCCGACCTCATCAGCCGGATCAGCAGCAAACCCGGGGACGAGCGGACGATCGAGGACCCGACGGCCACGACCAACATCGTGTACCTGAACCAACGCGGGCAACCGGTCGTCACCAAGGCCGGAGACGCGATCGAGGTGCCCGTGGGCGGCCCCAATCCGACCACGATCCTCACCCAGGCCCAGGTCGACAAGCCGCTGCCGGTCGCCATCCACGCGGAGTACCGGCTCAACGGCGAGGTGGTCGACCCCGAGACGGTGGTGGGGGCCAGCGGTGACGTCTGGGTGACGTACACCGTCACCAACACGGACGTGAAGCAACAGAAGGTCACCTACACCGACGCCAACGGTCGCCAACACTCCAAGAAGCAGCCGGTCTTCGCACCCTTCGTCGGAACCCTGACCGCCAGCCTGCCCAGTTCGATGCAGCTGACCGACAGTCGCAACTCCGTCGTGAGCACCGACAAAGAGGGCAACACGATCCTGTTGTGGAACCTGGTGCTCTACCCGCCGATGGGCAGCTACGAGCAGAAGGTGTCGTTCCGGGCGACCACCACCAGTGGCTCGACCCCGGGCACCCTGCTCAACGTCGTGCCGGTGGATCCCGAGACCGACCCGTCGGTCAAGTTCACGACCGATCTCTTCCGCCAGACCGTCGACGGCAACGAGCAGTTGGCCTCCGGGCTCGAACAGCTCAACAACCAGACGATCCAGTTGGCCGACGGGGCCGCCCAGCTCGCGTCGGGCATCTCCCAACTGGCTGACGGTACCCAGCAGGTGTCGACCGGGGTCGGCACCGGGCTGGTTCCCGGCACCTCCCAACTGGCATCCGGAGCAGCGCAGTTGGCCGCGGGGCAGCAACAACTGGCATCGGCACTTGGCGGGGCCGCTTCGGGCGCGGACCAGCTGGCGTCGGGCGGGCAGCAGCTGGCCACCGGGCTGAACGGCCTGGCCGACGGCCTGGACCAGTTCGCCGACAACTTTCCCCAGATCGTGGACGGCACGGAGCAACTGAAGGAAGGAGCGGAGGTTCTTTCGCGCATCGTGGGTTCGCCCGACGACAAGCCGCTACCCACGCCTTCGCCGACGATCCCCGACGCTCCCACCCCGATCCCGACGCCCAGCGGCACCCCGGTCTTCCCCCCGAACCCTGCCCCCTCCCCCACCAAGGCACCCACGCTGATCCAGGCGATGGACGCAGCCACCAAAGGTGCGGCGCAGTTGGCCAAGCAGACAGTGGTACTGAACAACAACCTGTTCGATGCGCTGCAACTGCTCAAGGCCCAGCAGAAGAAGTCACAACAGGTGACCGAAAAGACCCAGGCGGCCCGGACTCAGGCCCAGGCGGCCTACGACACCTTGTGTGTGGTCCCGGCGACTGCCGGTTGCACCGACCTGCAGGCTGCCCTGACCGACCTGACCCAGGCGCAGACCGCCTCCGAGCAGGTCACCCAAGGTCTGGTCGATGTCATCGGCGCGGAGTCGGTCGAAAGTCTGCGGGCCTACGGCATCGCCCGCGGATCCAACGAACTCGCCGAGTCCTTGAAACTCATCCTGGCCGGCTTGAAGCTGGTCGGTGCCGCGCTGGACAACGACACCACCAAGAGCATCGTGCCCGCCCTGGACAAACTCGTGGCGGGCCTGCAGCAGGCAGACACCGCGGTGGAGCAGCTGTCCACCGGCGCGGGCCAGGCCGTGACCGGCGCGGACAAGTTGTCCGCCGGGAATGACCAGTTGGCCAGTGGCCTCGGTCAGGCGGCGTCCGGCGCCGATCAACTTGCCCAAGGCGGGTCGGGACTTGCCCAGGGTGCCGCCGCCCTGTCATTCGGCAGCGAGCAGGTGGCGGCAGCCTTGGCGCAACTGGCCGGCGGCGCCGATCAGGCCGCGTCGGGCGCCAACCAGTTCGCCACGGGCGTGAACCTGTTCCAGACCAAGGGCACGCAGAAGATCTACCAGAGCGTGGCCGAGTCCAGCAGCAAACCGGGGATGGCGACGGCCTACCTGGAAGCGTCGTCGGCTCGGGCCCGGACCGCATTGCCCTATGGGCTGCCCGAGGGCGCGACAGGAAGCGTCGCGTACGTCATGACCATGGAGGCGGTCAATCCGTCGGGCAGTTCGATCCCGTGGGAACTCGGTGGGGTGGGCCTGATCCTGTTGGCGGGCGGCGCGGGCGCTGTGCTGAAGAACCTCGCTTCACAACGCCAGTCGGCCGGCTCCTGACGTCAGTCGCAGACGGCCCCGCGCGACGCTGACCCCACCAAGCGGGCGTACTTCGACAGCACACCGCGTTCGTAGCGGGGCGGCAACGGCTCCCACTCGCTGCGGCGGCGCTGCAGTTCGTCGTCGTCCACCAGCAGGTCGAGGGTGCGTTCGTCCAGGTCGATCGCGACCCGGTCTCCCTCGCGGATCAGCGCGATGGGTCCACCGTCGACCGCCTCGGGAGCGACATGTCCGACACACAGGCCGGTGGTTCCGCCGCTGAATCGTCCGTCGGTGAGGAGCAGGACGTCCTTGCCCAGCCCGGCTCCCTTGATCGCTCCGGTGATCATGAGCATCTCGCGCATCCCCGGTCCCCCTTTGGGACCCTCGTAGCGGATGACCACCACATCGCCGGCCTGGATGGTGCCGTCTTCCAGGGCCGCCATGGCGGCCTGTTCCCGCTCGAACACGCGGGCGGATCCTTCGAACCGGTGCACCGGGACACCGGCGTTCTTCACGACCGCACCTTCGGGGCACAGCGACCCGGAGAGCACGGTGATGCCCCCGGACGGACCGAGCGCATTCTCGGTCGCGTGCAGGATGACCCCGTCGGGGTCGGGCGGTGCGATGTCGGCAAGGTTCTCTGCCACCGTCTGGCCGGTGACCGTCAGGCAGTCGCCGTTCAGCAGGCCGGCGTCGAGCAGTGCCTTCATGATGACCGGCACTCCCCCCACCCGGTCGACGTCGCTCATGACGTAGCGTCCGAACGGTTTCAGGTCGGCCAGCAGGGGCACCCGGCTTCCGATCCGGTGGAAGTCCTCGAGATCCAGGGGAACGTCGGCCTCGTGCGCCATCGCCAGGAGGTGCAGGACCGCATTGGTCGAACCGCCCAAGGCCATGAGCACGGTGATGGCGTTCT
>CAZVYU010000015.1:23304-33076 GCA_964631645.1 uncultured Actinomycetes bacterium | reverse complement strand
GACTCCGGCGGCGTCAAGCGGAACAAGCGTGCGCAGCCGAACCGAAGGCGAGGCGCAGCACTGATCAACACCGCGCCGCCCGCAGGGCGGCGACATCTACTCCAAGAGCCGCCGGATCGATCCCCACCCCCACCCCGGCGCAGCGGAAGCAACCAGGGGCCAGCATCGACGACCCAGTGGGCTTCGATACGCCGCCTCCGGCGGCTACTCACCCCGCGGAAGGGGGGCGCTGCGGCGGCTACTCACCCCGCGGAGGGTGAGCGCTGCGGCGGCTAGTCACCCCGCGGAGGTGGGCGCTCCGGCGGCTAGTCACCCGCGGAAGGTGGGCGCTCCGGCGGCGTTCACCCCGGAGGGGGTGCGCGCTCCGGCGGCACTCGCCCCGCGGTGTTCGGATTACCCTTGCAGTGCACTCCATGCCGTTCCGGGAGCACGATGACCACCACCAGCGACACCCGCCGCCCGGCGAAGCCGACCACGGCGCCGCGCCCGGTGCTGTGGCCCGCTGCCGTCGGTGCTCTGGCGGCGCTCGCGGGTCTTCTGATCGGCCTCTCCCTGGGCGGTGCCGCTTATGAACCCGCGACCGATGGGCTGCCCGACCCGGGCGCCTTGGTGGGCTGGGGTCTGCCGCTGGCCAAAGCGACGACTGTGATCACGGGGACCCTCACCCTCGGTTTCCTGATCTCGGCCGCCTTTCTCATGCCGGGGGCGGACCGTTCGGTCGTCTCGCGCCCAGGACGCGCCGATCTGGTGTTCGCCGCAGGGGCCGCCTTCGTCTGGTCGCTGGCTGCCCTCACGACGTTGGTGTTCACCCTCGCGACGGTGGTGGGCCTCCCCCTGGGTGAAGCACTCGATCCGGCGGTGTTCTTCACCTACGCCTTCGAGATCCCGCAGAACGTGGCCTACCTGGTCACGGCCATCCTGGCGCTGATCGTCGCCGCCGCGGCCGCCCTCACGGCCCGCTCCGGCGCCGCATCGGTACTGGTCGGCATCGCCGCCATCGCATTGATCGGGCCTCCGTTGATGGCGCACGGGACATCCCTGGGGGACCATTCCCTGGCGTTGGCCGCAGGTGCTTTGCACGCCCTGGCCGCGGCTTTCTGGGTGGGTGGTCTGGTGGCCGTGACCCGCCACGCCTTGCGCGGGGATTCGGGCGTCACAGTGGCCATCGGACGCTTCTCCATCCTCGCCACCGGCGCCGTTGTGATCCTGGCCGCAAGTGGGGTTGCGAACGCGTACACCCGTCTGGAACAGCCGGCGGAACTGCTGACGACTCCCTACGGCATCCTGGTCCTGCTGAAGGTCGCCTTGCTGGCGGTGATCGCGGTCGTGGCCTGGAACGCGCGCCGCACGGCGATGAACGATGCAGGGGCGCGCGGTCCAGTGCTCCGCTGGCTGCTCGTCGAGGGTCTCCTCTTGGCCGTCACCATCGGGGTCGCGGTCAGTATGACGATCACCGCCTACCCACGCGTCGACGTCCCGCTGCCCTCACCCGCGGAAGAACTGCTCGGATTCCCGTTCCCCGAGGCTCCGACGGTGGGATCGGTCGCGATCGGTTGGTACCCGGATGCCGTGTTCCTCGTGCTGGGCGCAGTATTGGCCCTGGGTTACGGCTGGGGGGTCTGGCGCACCCGGCGTCGAGGTGTGCACTGGCCCTGGGGCCGCACCATCTCGTGGTACATCGGCGTGGCGGTCCTGATCTGGGCGACGTGTTCCGGCATCGCCGGCTACGCGCGGATGTCGGTGGAGTGGCACATGGTGCAGCACATGATGCTGTCCATGGTGGTCCCCATCTTCCTGGTGTTGGGCATGCCTGTCATGTTGGCGCTGCGCGCCTTCCGCACGTCGCCGGGACCCGACAAGGGTCCGCGCGAGTGGGTGTTGTGGGGGCTGCACACCCCGCTGTCGCGGTTCGTCACCCACCCGCTGTACGTGTTGGCCGTGGGGACGGTGGGCCTGTTCGGCCTGTACTTCACACCACTGTTCGGCGCTGCGATGGGATCGCATCTTGGCCACGTGCTGATGGGATTCCACTTCCTGCTGGCCGGGTTCCTCTTCTACTGGGTGGTGCTGGGGCTTGACCCGGGCCCTCGGCAGGTCCCCGCCTGGGCGCGACTGATTCTGCTGCTGGTGTTCATCTCCCTGCATGCGTTCTTCGCCGTCGCGATCATGATGTCGCAGCAGCCGCTGGGAGCCGAGTGGTTCGCCGGCGTGCAGCCACCGTGGTTGACCGACGCGGTCAAGGACTCCGCCGACGGCGGCGGCATCGCCTGGGGCATCGGCGAGATCCCCACCATCGTCGTCATGATCGTGGTGGCGATCCAGTGGGCCCGGAGTGACGATCGAGCGGCCAAACGGCACGACCGTCAGGCCGACCGCGATGGCGACGCAGAACTAGCCGCCTACAACGCCCGCCTGGCGGCCATCGCCCGCCAGGATGTTCAGTCGAAATCGACCTGACCGGTCTGTTCCATCAGCGCCACCCAGGTCCGCCCGGGCGGGATCGGCACAGACAGACCGGCCGGCGTGGTGAATCGCCAGGCCGCTGAGGGCGTTCGCTTCGACCAGCGGATCTGATGCACCTGCCCCTCGGTCAGCAGGAATCCGGCGCCTCGTCCGGTGGAGATGACCTCGGGGATGGGGGAGCCGGCGGCATCTCGTTCGCCGGTGTCCCGGGTCTTCACGGTGAGGACCACGATAGTGTCCGCCGCATAGCCGGTGTCGCTGCTGCGCCACCCCTTCTTGGCCGCCTGCCACGTCTCGGACCGGCTCGGCGAGAAGGTCAGCGTGACGCGCTCGGCACGGGCACCCTGGGCCAGGTCCGGGGTGCCGAAGTCGAAGTACGGCTTCGGCGGGACGGTTCCCTTGACCAGCCTGTCGATCTTGCTGGGATCGGCGAACAGGTTGTACGGGGCGGGGCGAGTCGAGTCGCGCCCGAGCGCCGGGGACCCTTCCGTCACCAGGGTGACCCCGGCCTTCTCGAACGCGGCGAGACTGTCGGGCGCACCGCCGCTGGCCACGACGGTGGCCCGGACCGGGTCAACCAGGCCGATGTCACTGATCCGCACGGACCGCACCGGCCCGACGGTCTCGGGCAGTTCGGACTCGAAGAAGGTGGCCAGGCGGGTGAGGCCGCCCTCCACCGGCTCTTCGATGACCAGATCTGCGGAATCCACCCCCAACTGCGGCCGTCCGTCGGTGGTGTTGTCGACCTTGATGACCACGACCGGGCGCGGCCGCCAACCGTCGGGGGCCTGGGTCCCGGTCATGGCGTAGGTGAGCGGGACGGCTTCCGGCTCGGGGGCGCTGGTGGCGGGCACTGCTGCCGGTGGGGTGGAACTGCACGAGGCCAGGACCGACGCAAGAACCAGTGGCCCGGCGATGGGGAGCAGGAGATGGTGCACGTGATCAGTGTGACTGGGTGGAGCTGAGGGGATTCGAACCCCTGGCCTTCTCATTGCGAACGAGACGCGCTACCAACTGCGCCACAGCCCCGGAAGTCCTGTCAGGATACCGCGCTACTCGTTGACGGCGCGACGGTAGTACTCGTCCCGGTAGTTCGCCAGCTCCGCCACCTGCTCGTCCACCTCGGGCTCCAATGCCGCGAACTCGCGGTCGAACTGGCTCTGCAGGTGGGGCGACTGCTGGACGCGTGCCTGCTCGACCATGTCGGCTCCGGTCCAGCCCTGGTGAGTGAGGTCGATGCGACGCGGAATCTTGGTGGCCTTGGACTTCGTGGCGTAGATCGGCAGCGTGGATTCTTGCGGGGCCCACTGTGAGCCGGAGTCCGCATCGCTGCTGACCACCCGGACCCCGTCACGCACCTGGAAGGGGTGGGTGCGCGCGTCCTGGGGGGCAGCCGCGGTTGCGGTGGCAGCTGGTCGACGCTGTGCGTCCCACTGCCTCATCTGGAGGAACATCGCCGACACATAGCCGCCGAGGAGCAGGGCCGTCAGGACGGCAAGGAATCCGGGCAGGACACCTGCGACGGCGCCCAGCAGCGCAACCCCGGTGACACCCGCCAACCCGATCACGATGGTGCGCCGACGCCGAGCATGCCGACCCCGCGGTGAACGCAGGGCGTCCAGCAGCGGGACGGATTCCCACTGCACGACGTCGCGGCGAGTGAGCGAACGCAGGTACTCCCGCCAACTCTGGTAATCGTCATGCGTCGTGTCGCCGGCGACGGGATCGCCGGTCACGGCATGGGGATTCAGTGCCCGCTCCACTCGCTGGGCCTCCCGACGCCGACGAGACTCGTCGTGGTGTCGCAGCCAGCGGGGAACGAGCACCACTCCCCACAGTGAGATGAGAATCACATAGATCAGGCCCGTCACAGGCCCCAGGTTAGGGGTGCGGGGGCATTTGCGGGGGGACTTGGCCGCCCGTGTCGCGCACGATTCCATATCGATGCGGCGACGTTGCCGCGTCCCGATCGCCCCCACAGCGTTGGAGCTCGGCGAACAGGCTGGGCGACGGTCGTTCTTCGGCCAGCATCACGAAAGACACGTGGTCACGCCAGTCGCCGTCGATGTGCAGGTACCGGGTGCGGTAACCCTCGCGGCGGTACCCCAACTTCTGCGCCACCCGCAGGCTGGCCGAGTTCTCGGGGCGGATGTTGATCTCGATCCGATGCAGCCCGAGTGTTCCGAGCCCGTGATCGGTGACCATCGCCACTGCACGCGGCATGACCCCGCGACCCGCGGCTTCTCGGGCGATCCAGTACCCGATGTACCCGCTGCGCAGGGAGCCCCACGCCAGACCCCCGAGCGTGACCTGCCCCATCAGGACGCCGTCCACATCGAGCGCGAACGCCACGCTGCGGCCTGCTGCCGCCTCCCGCCGGAAGGTACGGACCATTCCGCCGAATGTGGCCGGGACTGCCTCGTCGGCCTGAGGCAGCGTCGCCTCCCACGGACGCAGCCAGTCGGCGTTGACCCGTCGCACGTGCTGCCACCGGGCGGCGTCACGGCGGCGCAAGGGACGCAGGGTGACCTCATCCCGGCGCAGCGTCGCCGCGAGGTTCACGAGTGACGGAGCGGGAGGGCAGGCACGGTGGCGCCCGCGGGCTGATCGTCGGAACCAGGCAGTACTCGCAGGAGAACGTCGGCGGTGGTCAGGTCGACCAACGTGGGGTCCGGCATCGGCCGCACCACGCCGGGACCTTCGTAACGGGCGGGGATGAGTTGCGTGAGGTCGGATCGGTGCAGTGGGTCCGACACCTGTACCTGGACCGGCGGCGCTCCGCGGACACCTCGCATGGCATGGATCAAGGGGACCGCCAGGGCGGCGAAGAGCAGGGCCGCAGCCACGGGGTCGGCGGGAAGAACCAGGACCGGGACGTTCTCGTCCTCACCGATGGTGCCGTGACCGAAGGCGCCCAGGGCAGTGGACCCCTCGTCGAACGAGACCGACCCCAGGGAGTCGAGTTGGGTGCGCAGGAGGCCGTCCGGCGCGGCCGTCTCCCCGACGACGACCAGCAGGTCGGCGCGGATCACCTGGTCGTCGATGCTGCTATGGATGTCGCGGTCGTCGTACGCCACCGGCCCGACCCGGTACGGCACGGCCCCGGCCTCTTCGGCCGCGGCCACCAGCATGGGGCCGGCCGCGTCGTACACCAGGCCGGCCGTGGGCGGGGAGCCGGCGGGGGCCAGATCGTTGCCGATGGTCACCACGACCACGCGTGGCCGCGGCCGGACGCCGACTCGCACGACGCCCAGCAGGGCGAGTAGTCCCACGGCCGACGGGTCGATCACCGCTCCGTCGCGCAGGACCTCTTGCCCTTCGGCCGCGACCGCACCCACGGCAGTGATCCCCGCTCCGGGCGCCGCCACGTCGGACAGTTCGACCATGGCACCGGTCGCGGCCGGGGGGCCGGGGACGACGCAGTCCGCCCCGCCCGGGATGGGCGACCCGGCCGACAGCCGGACGGCCACTCCCGCGTAGACGGGTTGGGTCGGAGCGAAGCCGGGCTGGACGTCGTCGACAACTTTCAGCGTGGCCGGGCCGGTGAGATCCACGCTGCGGACCGCGTAGCCACTGATAGCCGCGCGGGCATAGTGCGGCACCGGATTGGGCGCGGCCACATCGCCCACCAACTGGCAGCCGATGGCCTCGCGCAGCGTGATGTCCAGCGGTTCCAGCGGACCGACTTGTCCGAGCATGGCGCCGAGGTGTTCTTCAAGGCTCATGACTGCTCCTGTTTCACGACAGTTCCCGTTGCGCGAGGGTGCTCAACCACTGTCCGAATTCGCGTCCCAGTTCGGGGTGCTCCAACGCCAGCGTGACCACCGCGCGCAGGTAGGCCTGTTTGTCTCCTGTGTCATACCGGCGACCGTGGAAGACGATCCCACGCACGCCGCCGCCCTTGTCCCGCGGCACGGTCACCATGGTGCGCAAGGCATCGGTGATCTGGACCTCGCCACCGGTTCCCGGCCGCGTCTCGCGCAGGACGTCGAAGACCAGGGGATCAAGGACGTAACGACCGATCACGGCCAAGTTGCTGGGCGCCTGGTCGGTCCGCGGTTTCTCGACCAGATCGGTGATGTCGACGACATCGTTCTGGTCGGTGGGACGGCAGGCGACGGCTCCGTAGGCCGAGATGTCCTCGGGGGCGACCTCGGTCAAGGCGATCACCGAACCCCCGACCTGCTGCTGCAACCGGATCATGCGACTGAGGAGCGGGTCACGTTCGTCGATCAGGTCGTCGCCCAACAACACCGCGAACGGCTCGTGGCCGATGTGTTGTTCGGCAGTCGCGATGGCGTGTCCCAGCCCGAGGGTCTGCTGCTGCCGGACGGAATGGATGGTGGCCAGGCGCGTGAGTCCAACGACCTCGGCCAACTGGTGTTCGTCGCCCTTCTGCGCCAGTGCCGCCTCGAGTTCGGGGGCGCGGTCGAAGTAGTTGTCGATCGCGTACTTACCGTGGCCCTGGACGAACAAGATGTCGTCCAGGCCGGCCGCAGCCGCCTCGCGCACGACGTAGTCGATGGCGGGACGGTCCACCACCGGGAGCATCTCCTTGGGCACCGCCTTGGTCACGGGGAGGAACCGGGTGCCCATGCCGGCCACCGGGATGACGGCCTTGCGCACGTCGTCCAACAGTTCGGCCATGCCCCGACCCTACGGGGTGTCGACGGTCGCAGCGCCCACAGGGCGCAGCCCCGATTCCGTCAGCACGGCGGCCACGGCACGATCGTGGACCTCGACGGGAACGGGCTGCAGGTCCTTGTCCCGGCAGACTCCGACCGTGAGCACGGACGCGGGGAGGTCGGCGATCAACCGGTCGTAGAACCCGGAGCCGTACCCGAGCCGGGCGCCGGTCGTCGGATCGATCGCCAGGGCGGGGACCAGGAGGACGTCCACGAGGCGGGCGATCTCGGCGCCGCGGGCAATCGCCGGTCCGGTGGGGCGGGGAATCCCCCGGCGCTCCCGCGCAGCCAGGTCGTCCGGTTGGGCGCGGACCCACTCGAGGGTCACGCCGGTCACCCGCGGGAGGAAGACCGGGATGTGAACTGCGCGCAGCAGCGCGAGCACATCCGGCTCCCGGTTGGTGGGCTGGAAGCCGGCCAGACCGGACTCGCTGCGTTCGGACAAGGCTGTCGAGAATGTGGCGAGTCGAACCCCTCGGGCCGCACCTCGGGCCAGCGGCTCGACGCTCCGGTCGGCCCGGATCCGCTCCCGCAGCGCCGCCTTGGCGGCGGCACCGGGGGTGGCGGGACCGGAAGTGGTCAGGGCTGCTGCGCAGTCCGGTAGGACGCACCGGAGCGAGCGCCCCCGAACCATGCCCCGAGATCGATGAGGAACGCCAGACCGACGAAGAACCAGGCGAACCCGTTCACGCCGTTGAGCCACCAGAACAGGACCACGTAGGTCAGCGTCGTGTAGGGCAGCAGGATCACACCCAGCAGCGGCAGGATCCACTCCCCGTTGAACGCCCGCTGCACATGGTCGGTGAACAGCCAGATGAGCAAGAGGGCGATGCGGGGGAAGAATGCCCCCAGGCCCACCACGAAACACCCGCACATGATCGTCTCCCAGCTGTCGTCGTGAGCCCGATTGTGCCGGGTCAGCGCCGTCCATGCGACCCCCCACACCATCTGCGTGTCAGCGCCAATCCCAACCGTCACCGGTCCCACCGGTCAACCGCTTCTCGGCCGGCCCGTCCCCGGGACCCGACAGACCCCGGCGGACGTTGGTGTTCGGCGCCATCGGGCGGCGCTGCGCCACTGCCGGGGAGAGTCCCTGCGCGCGGCCCGACCGCCGGGCGGCTCAGTCCTGCTCGGCCAGACCGAGCGCCAGACACCCGCTGACCAATGCGTCGAGCCCGAAGGCCTCGACCGGTCCCAGGGCGCCGACCGCCTTGTCCGCTCGCCGCGACAGCATGCGCGCTGACCAGGTCAGCACCGCTGCGGTGAGGTCGTACGGATTAGGCCCTTCGACGCGGATCCGACCCAGCGGTTGATCGTCGGCGGTGAAGCCATCGGCCACCACCAGGCTGCGCGAGCGTGCCCGGATGTGGTCGGCCGGGCCTTCGGCCGACGCGCCGCCCAGGGCAGTGCGGAAGACCGCTCCGACCGCAGTACCGACGCCCGGCAGCTGCCGGGCACCCGCCGCCAGCGTGCTCGCGGCGGACGCCGCTCTCGCCCATCGCCCGGCCCAACCGACATGGACGGCCACGTCGGTGAGTTGGGAATCCAACCGAGGCAAGGTGAAAAGCTCTGATCCGCCCAAGGAGAGCCCGGTCGTGGCAGTGCCGTCGACGTCGAAGGTGGCCACTTGCGCACCGGGGCGTTCCGTGACGAGTTCTCCGTCGCGAAATGCGAACGACGGGTCCAGCATGACGCCGGCCGCGCTGGCGACCGAGCCGCTGCTGGCGGCGAACGGCCCGGTCACGAAATAGCCCACCTGGACCCGACGCAACCCGGCCTCGCGGTACCGCTCGATCAACAGTGATCCGGCCAGGTTCCCCGGAAGGAAGTCGTACCCCATGGCGGTCAGCAACCGGGCCCCGGTGCGGCGTGCCTTGGGTCCGTAGACGCCGAAGATCTGCCGAATGAAGGCGGGCTCCCCGGCGCAATCTACGTAGGCGCAGCCGGCGTCGATGGCCGCTTCGACCGCCACCGACCCGAGTCGCGCATAGGGGCCGACGGCGCTGACGACGACATCGTCGGGGCTGTGGAGGAGTCGGCGCAACGAAGCCGGGCGGTCGATGTCGGCCACCTCGAAGGCGGCGGCGCGACCACCGGGAGCTTCCTCGTTCAGCTCATCGACGAGTTCGGTAAGGGCCTGGCTGGAGCGACCGACCAGGGTGGGGGCGGAGCCGGTCCGCACCAGTTCCCGCGCCACCAGCCGACCGGTGTAGCCGGTGGCGCCGAACAGGATGATGCGGGACACACCCCGAGCCTAGTCGGCTGGGGTGGGAGCGGTTTCAGTCGCAGGCGACCGAAACGGACAGTTGCGACCGAAAGAACCGGTCGCAACTGGCGGTTCCAGTCGCTTGCGACTGAAACCGCCACCGGGCGCCGCCCGGTCAGCGGATGGCGACAGTCACGTGGTCGCTTCGGCGGATCCCGGCCAGGTCACCGGCGCGGTCCTCGGGCACCGCCAGCAGCACGACAGCACCGGACTGCGGCCCCGCGAACGCGCCAGCCTCGGCAGCCGGCACTCCCAGTACTTCGACGTCCGATGCCACGGTGCGCGGCTCCCCTTCGTGCAGCGAGTCGGGCGTGACCAAGACGTCGACCCGGTCGCCGGAATTCAGCAACGCAGCCAC
>CAZVYU010000015.1:0-23204 GCA_964631645.1 uncultured Actinomycetes bacterium | reverse complement strand
GTGACCGGCACCCGGGCCGGTTCGGCTTCGGTACCCGTGGCCGCCGCCAGCGCCAGGAGCAGCAGCCCGACTGCGGCGGCCCACCGCACGCGGCGCCCGTAACGCCAACTCCAGGCGGCCCAGCGGGGCGGGATCGGCATGTCGGCACCGTATGCCGACCAACCCCGTGCGTGCCGGGGTCGTCCACAGGCGTCGGTCGTCAGTTGCCGGCGGACGAACCTGACGGCTTCGCCGCCCCCGTGGACGTACCTCCGCCGGAATCCTTCTTGGGAGTCGTGGCCGTCGGGGCCTTGTCAGCCTTCCCCGACTTGTCCGCCTTCTCCGACTTGGCCGCTGAATCGACGCTGTCCTTCTTCGGCGCAGCCGACGTCGACTTGCCTTCCGACCGGGAGTCGTTGCGATAGAAGCCGGAGCCCTTGAACACGACCCCGACATTGCCGAACAGTTTGCGCAGCGTGGACTTTCCGCAGTGCGGGCATTCGGTCAGCGCCGGGTCGCTGAAGGACTGGACGGCCTCTAGTTCGTGACCGCAGTCGGTGCACCGGTACTCGTAGGTGGGCACTTCTCCTCCTGTCACATCGTGGTGGCAGCCGCCGCGCACAGGGACCCGCTCCGCTCACTCCCGGGCGGCGAAGCCAGCGGACCAGATCACTGCATCCGTCACCTGGCACTCGCCGCTGCCGAGTGCCAATCATAGCCGCTGAGCGACTCGCTCCCCACTCGCCGGAGCCGACCCGGCGCGGGCTGACGACCGCTACCGTCGGACCGTGGCTGTGGCGGCACCCGTGGGGCGAGTGGTGGCCTGCGTCGCAGCGGGGGCGGTGCTGGGATCCCTGCTCCGCTACGGACTCAGCCTCGCCCTTCCCGCCGACCCCGAACGATGGCCTTGGGGGATCTTCCTCGCGAACGTGATCGGCGCGTTGGCCATGGGGATCTTCCTCGGTCGGATCGAAGTGATCGACCGCGTGCCTCCCTACGTGACCGCGTTCGTCGCCACCGGCTTCCTGGGAGGCTTGACCACGTTCTCCACGTTCGCCGACGAAGCGGTCACAGGAGCCCGAGCGGGGGTGCCGGGCTTGGCACTGGCCTACACCGTGGTCACGGTGCTGGTCGGGTGGGTCGCCGTCCGGGTGGGATGGTCATTCACCGTTCGGCTGGCGCGATGATCGACGTCATCGCGGTCGTGCTGGGCGCTGCCCTCGGCGGCCCCGCCCGGTTCCTGCTGGACCGCTGGGTCCAGTTGCACCTGGTCGCCAATCATCCGCGCCGTATCGCTGTGGGGACGCTGACCGTGAACGTCCTGGGGTCGGCCCTGATGGGGCTGGCGGTGGTCCGCACCTCCGGCACCGCTCAGGTGTTCCTGGCGGTGGGCTTCTGCGGGTCCTTCACCACCTTCTCGACCTTCGCCGCCTTGACCGAGGAGTCGTGGCGTGAGGGGTTCCGGCTCACCGCACTCGCTCACGTGGTGGTCAGCGTGGCCCTGTGTTTCGGCGCGTTCGCGTTGGTCAGCACCCTCGCGGCGTGACCGCCAGGTCAGGTCAGCACCCCTTCGCCCAGGAATCCGCCCTCGTCAGCGCCCGGCGGAATGGCGAACACCCCGGAACCCACGTGCCGGATGTACTCGTTGAGCGCGTCCCGGCGGGACAACTCCGTCTGCACCGGGAGGAAACCGGTGCGGACATCGCGCTGATACCCGAGGAAGAACAGGCCGGCGTCGAGTCGACCCAGTCCGTCGCTGCCGTCGGTGAAGTTGTAGCCACGCCGCAGCAGCCGAACACCGCCGAATCGGCCGGGATGAGCCAGCGCCACATGCGAGTCGGCCGGGATGAGCGGTCCGCCGTCCGAACCAGCGGCGGCGAAGTCCGGCTCGGTCATCTCCTCGCCGCCCGACAGCGGCGCACCCGCTCGTTTGTCGCGACCGATGACCGCCTCCTGCTCCCGCAGCGATGTCCGGTCCCACGTCTCGATGGTCATGCGGATGCGGCGTGCCACCAGATAGCTGCCGTTCACCATCCAGTCCGGACCATCGCCGGGCTGAACCCACACGTGCTGGGCGGCATCGGAGTCCTCGGCACGCACGTTGGCGGTCCCGTCCTTGAAGCCGAACAGGTTGCGCGGAGTGTCCTGACTGGTGCTGGTGCTGGACGTGCGTCCAAAACCCAATTGCGACCAACGCACCGACGCGGTGCCGAAACCGATCCGGGCCAGGTTGCGTACTGCGTGGACCGCGACCTGCGGATCGTTCGCGCAGGCCTGCACCGCGAGGTCTCCCCCACAGCGGCTCGGCTCGAGGGCGTCACCGGGGAACCGGGGCAGGTCGATCAGGGCGTCAGGACGTTGGTCGCGCAATCCGAATCGATCGAACAGTGAAGCCCCGAAGCCGACCGTGATGGTCAGCCCGGCGGCCGGCAGTCCGAAGGCTTCGCCGGTATCGTCCGGCGGAGCGTCGTAAGGCCCGCTCATGGGTCCGTAGGTCCCGGCCGACTCGCCGCGGGTCATTCGGGCAGCGGCCTCGGTCCAGCGCCGGAGCAAATCAATGAGGTCGGTCCGGCGGTCGGTCGTGAGGTCGAACGTCGCAAAGTGCAGCCGATCCTGAGCCGGAGTGAGGATCCCCGCCTGATGGGGACCGTAGAAGGGGTAGGTGTCGGTGGCGGCCGCGGCCGTCGGGGCCGCCCGGCCCACGGCCACTCCGGCGCCGGCGACGACGACCCCCGCGCCGGCCAGGCCCAAGAACCCACGGCGCGAGACGCTCACCCGATCACCACCGAAGTCACCCGCGACAACGGCTCGCCCAGAGCGTCCACCGCCACCGCCAACTCCTTCACCTGCGCAGAGGTGAGTTGGGTGTACGACACGTACCCGGCGTCCTCGCGGTACTGGTCGAGCAGCCCCTGCAGCGTGTCGAAGCGTCGGTCCAGCGTCGCAAGGAGCTCCGGGTCTTTGTCGCGCAGGATCGGTCGCACCGCACTGACCATGACCTTCGCTCCCTCGACATTGGCGGCGAAGTCGTACAAGTCGGTGTGTGACCAGAACTCCTCCTCGCCGGTCACCTTCCCGGTGGCCACCTCGTCCAGCAACTCCTTGGCGCCGTTGCCGATCTGGTCGATCCCGAGTTCGAGGGTGTCCACGCGTTCGGCCAGTTCCTCGGTGTCGGCCACCAACTGCTCAGCCAGCTCCTGGCGCTGTTTCTGGGACAGCGGAGCGTAGTCGCGCGGGGGCCAGAGGTCCTTCTCGATCCGGTGCCAGCCGGTCCACTTCTGGCCTTCTTCCAGGTCCGCCTCCCGCAGGTCGAGCCGCGGATCGAGATCCCCGAACGACTCGGCCACCGGTTCGATGCTCTCCCAGTACCACCGGGTGGGCGCATAGAGTTCGCGCGCGCGCCGATCGTCACCTGCCGAATACGCCGCAGCGAACTCCTTGGTTCCGGCCAGCAGTTGGGCGGTCTGTTCCTTCACGTACCGGGTGTAGGTGGTGGTGGCCGCAGTGACCTGACGGGAGACGTCGCCGGTACCGGCAGGGTCGCCGGTGACTGTGAACTGCCCGCGGATGCCGTCGCCGGTCATCCCGGGTTTGCATGCGGTCACGTAAGTCCCGGGCTGTGCCTGGATCACCAGATCCCGACTGATCCCCGGGCCGACGTTCTCGACCTCGCTCACGATGGACTGACCGTCCTCCCCCAGCAAGTAGAACTCGGTGACCTGGCTCCCGGTGTTGGTCACCGAGAAGGTCACCGGACCGGCCGCAGTCTCGGTGACGGACAGATCGCAGGCCGAGTCGGAACTGGTCACGGTCACCGTTCCTGAGCCGGTAGCGGAGTCGCCAGAGCCGGCGCAGGCAGTCAGAAGTAAGGGGGCCACAACAGGGACGATCAGAGAACGACGGATCATAGTTAGGTAAGCCTAACCTATGAGGAGGTTCGCTTTTCCCTCGCCCACTGTCGCGGCGGATCGCCCCTGGCCCGAACTCAGGATCCGCCGGATCGCGAGTCCGACGTTCCGCCGCCGCCCCACTGGTGGGACTGGGCCGGTGGTTGCGCGTTCTGCGGCAGCGTTCCCTGCGGAACGTTCGGTTGACTCTGCGGCTGCGGCCGGGTCGAGCCACCCGGGCTCTGGCCGGCAGCGCCCTGAGACGTCCCGGTGGGACCGGAGACGGCGGCCGGAGGCGCCACGTCCGCGGCGGCGTTCGTGACGACGAAGGTGGCCCCCGCACCGGCGACGGCGCCGGCCAGCGCCAAGCCGATCAGTTGGGTGGCCGAGGATGATCCGAGCGATGACATGTCCCCAGCCTCGGCAGGATTCCTGGGAAACTGCTGAACCCGCCCTCCAGGGAACATGTCCAAGTGGGCGGGGACACCGGACTCCGGAACGGCGGCGGGTCCGCGAGTAACCTGTGGGGGCTGCCCCGTTAGCTCAGTCGGATAGAGCGACCGCCTCCTAAGCGGTAGGCCGTGGGTTCGATTCCCGCACGGGGCGCAGCTCCTCCCAGCAGCCTGGCGGCGATTCGGGAAGAGGCGGCCATCGGTGGCGGCCGTTGGGCATACCCGGCCACATGTGGCCGCCTACGCCCGCAGTCGTTCGCCGATGGCCGGGAAACGCCGTCTCAGGCGTGATCACTCGGCGGCCGTCACCGTCACCACGTAGAGCTGCTTGTCGCCGGCGCCGTAGACCATGAGCTTCGCGGTGCCCGCGGACGCGACCTCCGCACCCGCGTTGAACTGGGCCGAGCCGTCGTCTCGGGGCTGCGACACCTTCAGGACCTCCGCGTTGTCGGTGCTCACCTGCGTGACGTCGGCCGTGGTGACGTTGAGGGTGTCGCCCACCTTCACATCGACGGTCTTCTTTGCCTCGGTGATCTCGATGGGGGGCAGCACACTTCCCATGGGCGACGAACTCGGGAGCGCGGACATGGAGGCCTCCGTTGACGGCGGCGTACTGGGGGCCGAAGTCGAGGTGGAACAGGCGGCCGAGCCCATCCCCACCATCGCAAGCCCGGCAACAGTGACAGCAGTTCTACGCATGCCGTCAGTATTGCGTGCTGCGCCTACGCGTCAGCCGCCCACAAGCAAATTGCCCACCGAGTAGATCACCAGACCCGCCAGCGCGCCCACGACGGTCCCGTTGATCCGGATGTACTGCAGGTCCTTGCCCACCGCGACTTCGATTCGCCGCGACGCCTCGGACGCGTCCCACCGTTTGACGGTGTCGGAGATGAGACCCACGGCGTCGGCCCCGTACCGGTCGACGAGGTACCCGGCACCGGAGGCGATCCGGCGATCCACGGATTCGGCGAATGCCGGATCGTCCCGCAGTCGCACGGACGTGTCGGCCAGGTACGCCTCGGCCCGCCGGCGCAGGTCACTGTCCGGATCCGCCAGCGCATCGGTCACCAACTCCTTGGCGGCCGGCCAGATGCCGTTGACCACCCGTTGTGTCTCCGGGTGTTGCAGCACGAGCGTCTTCCATCCTTCGACGCGCTCGATCATCTCGGGGTCGTGCTGTAGCTCCTCCGAGATGCGCAGAAGTGCGGCGTCCAACTGCTGGCGGGCCGGATCGGCCGGGTTGTCGCGCAGGTTCTGCACCCACTGCAACAACAGGTCGGCGCCCTTGTAGCCGATGCGCTCGTGCACCCACCGGATCGGACCGTCCTGCGAGATGGGCCCCCGGTCGGCGATGACGGTCGCAACCCGATCCCGGTTCTCGAGCAACCAGCGGTGCAGGGCCGTCAACACCCCGTCGACGACGCCGGTGTGATTGCCGTTGTCGACGGCCGCGAACAACAGTCGACCGGCCGGTGGCCCCCAGGCGTTCTCACTCAACTGGGTGAACACGGCATTGCGGATCATCGTCTGGATCTGCTGATCGTCCAGATTGTCGATCAACGCCTGGGCCACCGAGGCTCCCTCGGCCACCAGTGTCTGCCGGTGCCCGGGATCGGCGAGGTACTCCACCAGGCGCCGCGCCGGCTGCGCCCCCTCCACCTTCTCCACCACGTTCTGCCGGCTCATGAAATTGCCGTGGACGAAGGTGCTCAGGGAGTCTCCCAACTGGTCCTTCTTGTTGGGGATCAACGCGGTGTGCGGGATCGGCAGCCCCAACGGATGGCGGAACAGCGCGGTCACCGCGAACCAGTCGGCCAGGCCGCCGACCATGCCGGCCTCGGCCATCGCCCGGATGTACCCCCAGACGGGGGCACCGCCCGACTCGACCATGTGCCAGGCGTACAGGCACACGATGGCGGCCACGATGAGCAACGACAACGCGATGACCTTCATCCGCCGCAACGCCCGCACTTTGTCGGGATCGTCCACAGAGGCAAGCGCCGGGGAGGTCATACCGCCTCACGCTAACGGCAATGTCCGATCAGGGGGCCTCAGGGTCGAAGTCGCTGGGATCGGCCTTCGGAGCGGTGGTAGCGCGACCGGTAGCCGGGCCACCGGGCTTCGCCGCCGGCTTCGGCTCCGCTTCGTCCAGCAGTGACCCCATCAGGCGTTTGGGGTGCAGGTCGGCCAGGTCGGAGAGGGTCTGCCTGGTCTCCGTAGAGTCCCAGCCGGCCGCATCCTGCAGCGATCGGCTCGCGTCAGAGGCAGCACTGCGCAGGTTCTGCAGCATCCCCGACAGGGTCTTGATGGCCTTCGGCAGCTTGTCCGGACCGAAGATGAGAAGCCCGATCAGGACGATGACCGCGATCTCGGCCAGACCCAGGTTCCACACCGGTTCAGAGTACGCGCAAGGCGCGTGGGCCAGAGACTCTCCGAGCCGGCGTCACTGATCCGGACTCACCCCGAGGGTCACCGTCACCTCGTCACCCCCCTCGAGTCCCAGGGTCACCTCGTCACCCGGGGCCTTGGTGCGGATGGCGACGATCAGTTCCGTCGCGTCGGTCACCGGAGCGCCGTCCACGCTGACGATGACATCGCCTGCCTTGAGCTTTCCGGCGGACGGACCGTCGCCGGTGACATCCTCGACCCTCGCCCCGTCGCCGTTATAGCGGGAATCCAGGGACACCCCGATGATCGGCGTATCGGACCGACCGGTCGCAATGATCTCCTCAGCGATCCGCTTCGCCTGGTTGATGGGGATGGAGAACCCGAGGCCGATGGAACCGGCCTCGCCCTGGCTGCCCTGCGCCACGGTGGCGATGGCCGAGTTCACTCCGATCACCTTGCCTTCGGCGTCCAGCAGCGGGCCGCCGGAGTTCCCGGGGTTGATGGCGGCATCGGTCTGCAGGGCCGAGATAAACGACTGCTCGCCCTGTCCGCCCGCCGTCACCGGTCGGTTGAGCGCGCTGATGATGCCGGTGGTCACCGTGCCGTTCAGGCCCAACGGCGAACCGATGGCGATGACCGGGTCGCCCACCCGCACCGCGCGTGAGTTGCCCAGCGGAGCCGGCTCCAATCCGGTGCGGTCGACCTTCACGACGCCCAGGTCGTACGAGGCGCTGCGGCCGACGATGCTGCCCTTGGCTTGGCTCCCGTCGTTGAACGACACGACGATCCGACCGCCATTGGCCCCGCCGGAGATCACGTGGTTGTTCGTCAGGATGTAGCCGTCGTCCCTGATGACGAAGCCGGAGCCGGTGGCTTCTCCGCCATTGCCGGACACGGACAGCGACACCACGGTCGGCAGCGTCGCATCGGCGATGGCGGCCACGCTTCCGGGCTGTAGCGGCGGCGCATCCGACGACGACTGGGGTAGCGAACTCACCGATCCGGTGGTCAGTGACCCGCCGAGGCGGTCCTGTAGCGCGGCGCCCACAAAACCGCCGAGCAGGCCGGCGACCAGGCCGGCCACGATGGCCAGCGCGATGATGCCGGTCTTGCCTGCGCCCGACGATGTGGCCGTCCGGGCAGGCAGGGCGCCGGGAGGCGTGAAGCCGGAAGCCGTTGCCGGGACGGGGGCGACGGGATCCGGCGCTGGGGGGGTGATGACCTCGGTGGCATGGTCTGGGGCTCGTTCGGTGGGCACCGGTGGCGCCCACGAGTCGGGCACTCCGGTCGATGCCGGGGATCCGGAGAGCTCGGGGTCCCGCCCGCCGGACACCGGCTCGGCGGGCGGCGCGACAGAGGCGGCCGACTCGTCGGGAGCGACCGGTTCGCCCTCGGACGAACCGAACAGATCGCTCAGATGGGTCTCGGCAGGCGATTCGGGCACACTTCCGCCAGGCGGGGCGGTCGGGCGATCATCAGGGCCGTCGGTCACGAGGGTTACCCTAAGCCCGGATCCCTTGCGTGGCGGCGTGACCACCGCTCAAGCGGCAACCGAACCGCCCGTGCCCCGTTAGGGTGCGGAGGTTGTGCCAATCATCCGGAGCCCAGGCCCCGGATCACCGGAGGTGACGATGACCGCCCCGAACACCGACAGTTTTGCGTTCACCGACGCGTTCGTGGTCGAGGACGAGGTCCTGACCACCGCTCGAGCCAAAGCGTCCGAACTGGGCTGCTCCCCGATCGGCGCCGGTAGTGGCGCCTTGCTGCGGTTCGTGGCCCGCGCCATCTCGGCCCGCCACGTGGTCGAGATCGGCACCGGTGCCGGCGTGTCGACGCTGTGGCTGCTGCGCGGCATGGCCGAGGACGGGATCATCACCTCGATCGACATCGAACTCGAGCATCAGCGGGTCGCCCGCGAGACGCTGACTGCCGGTGAGATCGCCCCCGGCCGGTTCCGTCTGATCGCAGGGCGCGCCCTGGACGTGCTGCCCCGGCTGACCGATGGCGCGTACGACCTGGTGCTGGTCGACGCCGACAAGTCCGAGTACTCGCTGTACTTCGAACAGGCCCTGCGACTGCTGCGGCCCGGCGGGGTCATCGCCTTCGACAACGCACTGTGGGGTGACCGCGTCGCCGATCCCGCACAACGCGACACGGCCACGGTGGCACTGCGCGACCTGGTCACGATGGTGCGTGGTCACGAAGGTCTCACCCCGGTGTTGGTGCCGTCTGGCGACGGTCTCCTTCTGGCCGTCGTCGACTGACTACGGCGGGGTCGCTGCGATCCACGTCCCGCATCGGGAATAATGGGTCCCCAGAACGTCAAGGAAGGGGCTGTTCATGGCCGCCATGAAACCCAGAACCGGTGACGGACCGCTCGAGGTCACCAAAGAGGGCCGCGGGATCATCATGCGGGTTCCGTTGGAGGGCGGCGGACGCCTGGTGGTCGAACTGACCGCCGACGAGGCGCGCGACCTGGGCGCCCAGCTCACCGCCACTGCGGGCTGACAGGTTCGGCGTGGCCGACGCCCCCCCG
Source organism: uncultured Actinomycetes bacterium (assembly GCA_964631645.1). Lineage (GTDB taxonomy): Bacteria > Actinomycetota > Actinomycetes > S36-B12 > CAIWTL01. The sequence continues at coordinate 13,962 of CAZVYU010000015.1, read as the reverse complement.
ACCCTCCTTCTGACCGACCTGGTGGTGGGCGATTCACCACGGGTCGCTGTCATCCGGGTACCCGGCAGACCCCCGTCCAGCGCGGTCACCGACCAGCTCATGGACCACTTCGGGCCCGCTCTGGCCGCCGTCGCGCGTGAGCCCGACACGGCGGCACCCGACCCCCACCTCGTTGTCGACGCGACGGACGACTCCCCCGCAGCGCTGCGAGCGGCTGGAGCCCAGGTGGGTCGCGCCGCCGGCACCGACGATCCGCTGATCTGCCTCGTCCCGGCCCACGGATCCGTCGAGGTCGCCGCAGGGATCGTCCTGGGTACGCAGAATCTGGTCGGCGACCCCGGACAGGTCGAACTCGTCGCACCGAACCCGGGCGCGGTCGAGCCGATCGAGCGGGGCGCTCGGGTGGCAACTGCGGTCCTTATGGCGCGCCGATTGGCCAACACCCCCTCAGACATCAAGTCACCCACCTGGCTGGCCGACCAGGCCGCCGCTGTCAGCAGGGTGCCCACTGTCGCCCACGGGCCCGACTGGCTCATGCCGCGCGGCTTCGGCGGGATCCTGGCCGTAGGGGCGGGTAGCGCCCACGACCCCAACCTGACCGTTCTGCAGTACCGCGGGAGCGACGCCGGTCCGCACGTGGTGCTCGTCGGCAAGGGGATCACCTTCGACAGCGGCGGACTGTCCCTGAAGCCACCCCCGGCCATGCCCCTGATGAAGACGGACATGAGCGGTGCGGCTGCGGTGATCGGCGCCATCACCGCCGTCCGCGAACTCCGACTGCCCGTGCGGGTCACCGGAGTGCTGGCGTGTGCAGAGAACATGCCCAGCGGGTCGGCGATGCGACCGGGGGACGTCGTGCGGCATTACGGGGGGCGCACCACCGAGATCCGCAACACCGACGCCGAAGGCCGACTCGTCCTGGCAGACGCTCTCGCCTGGGCGGCGGACACCTTGGCCCCCGACGTCATGATCGACCTCGCCACTCTCACGGGCGCTGCCACAGTGGGACTGGGCCGCCAACACGCGGCGCTCTACAGCAATGACGATCGGCTGGCCCGACAGTTGGCGCTCGCCGGCCAGCGGTCCGGCGATGCCGTGTGGCGGATGCCGCTGGTGTCCGCCTATGAGTCGGCCATCGCGTCGGACATCGCCGACAGCGCAAACAGCAACACCGACGCCACGACGCAGGCCGGGTCGATCACCGCGGCTCTCTTTCTGCAACCGTTCGCCGGGAAGGCCCCGTGGGCCCACCTCGACATCGCCGGGGTCGGACGGACCGAATCCGATCGACCCGACTGCCGGAAAGGCGGCACCGGGTTCGGCGTCAGCCTGCTGGTGGCGTGGTTGTCGCGTCTGGCCCGGTGACCGACGGACTGACGACCGTCGTGGGCGCGCCGTACTCGTCAACGGACCGGCGTCGATCCAGTTCGTCTGCCACCAGGGCGAGCAGTGCGTCCACGTCCTGCATGCGATACCCGCGCAATCCCACCCGGAATCGCGCCCCGCGCACCTCGGCGGCGGTGACCGGTGTGTTGAACTGCGGCGGACCTGGGCGCTGCGCCGAGCGCATCCCGGGATCCCACCGGCCGGTCAGCACGAAGGCCGCGCCCACGAGCACCAGGACAGCCAGAACCACGAACACGACGATCACGCAGGTCAGTATCGCCCAGTGCGGCGCATAATCGAGCGACTGGGAGGCCCGCATGCTTCGACTCGGCAACCGTTCGTTCGCCGACGACCACTTGTTGATCATGGCGATCATCAACCGCACGCCGGACTCGTTCTTCGACCGGGGGGCGACGTTCGCCGACGCCGAGGCACTGGCGGCAGTCGACCGGGCCGTGGCCGAGGGCGCCGACATCATCGACGTCGGCGGGGTCAAGGCCGGTCCGGGTGATCCGGTGGACACCCAAGAGGAACTGCGACGCACGGTGGCCTTCGTGTCGCAGGTCCGGAAAGCCCATCCCGAGGTCGTGATCAGTGTCGACACGTGGCGCGCCGAGGTGGGGCGGGCGGTGTGCGAGGAAGGCGCCGATCTGCTCAACGACGCCTGGGAAGGCCACGACCCACGCCTGGCCGAGGTTGCCGGGGAGTACGGCGTCGGTCTCGTCTGCACGCATGCCGGTGGCCAGGTCCCGCGCACCCGACCCCACCGCGTCGAGTACCGGGATGTGGTGGCCGACATCGTCGCCACCACCCGGGCGCTGGCCGACCGCGCGGTCGCCTGCGGCGTCCCTCGGGAATCGGTCATCATCGACCCCGGTCACGACTTCGGCAAGACCACCCCCCAGACCCTCACCGCCACAGCCGCCACCGACCAGCTCGTGGCCACCGGGTGGCCGGTGCTGATGTCCTTGTCGCGCAAGGACTTCGTCGGCGAGACCTTGGACATCGCAGCACCCGCTGACCGGCTCCTCGGGACGCTGGCAGCCACCGCCGTGACCGCCTGGTTGGGCGCCCGCGTGTGGCGGGTCCATGACGTTGCGGCCACCCGTCAGGTGCTGGACATGGTCTCCTCGATCCGGGGCGACCGACTGCCCGCGCGGGCAGTGCGCGGCCGCGCCTGACGCCGGATCTCCGCGCGGCGCGTCTCTGGTCGCCCGAGTAACTAGGGTGAGGTCCCATGGCCCCCATCCGACCCGCTCGGCGCCAGATCGGCCCCATGTCCGTGCGCTCCGACGCGGCGCTGGCCTCGACCCACGACCAGCGACTGCTCGATTCGCGGCACGACGCCGACTGGGTGACGGCCGACCCCTGGCGCGTGATGCGCATCCAGGCGGAATTCGTCGAGGGGTTCGGGGCCCTGGCCGAACTCGGACCGGCCATCTCGATCTTCGGCAGCGCCCGCACGGCCCCGGACCACCCCAACTACGCGTTGGCCCGGGACATCGCCCAGGGGCTGGTCGAGGCGGGCTACGCCGTCATCACCGGCGGCGGTCCCGGGATCATGGAGGCGGCCAACCGCGGGGCATGCGAAGCCGGCGGCGTGTCGGTCGGGCTGGGCATCGAGTTGCCGTTCGAGCAGAAACTGAACGACTGGGTGGATGTCGGGATCAACTTCCGTTACTTCTTCGCCCGCAAGACCATGTTCGTCAAGTACGCCCGCGGTTTCGTAGTGCTGCCTGGTGGGTTCGGGACCTTGGACGAGTTGTTCGAGGCACTGACTCTGGTCCAGACGCACAAGATCACGACGTTCCCGATCATCCTCATCGGCAGTTCCTTCTGGAGCGGACTGCTCGACTGGATCGGGCACCAGCTGATCTTCCACGAACTGATCAGTTCCAGTGATCTGGATCTGCTCCAGGTCACCGACGACCCGCATGAGGCGGTGGCCCTGATCCAGCAGGCGGACCGCTCGGTCCCGCCCGGTGAGCTACCCCCGAATCCGGCCGACGACCCGCTGATCCCCCACGACCACTGAAGCGGTCAGCGCCGCTCGAACACCGCCAGCAACTGCTCGGACCACGACACCAGCCGATCGCCCTGCCACAGCCGTGCCGTCATCGTCGAGTAGCCGCCAGCGGCGATCACGGTGTCGGACTCGTACCAGAACCAGTCGTCGCCGATGATGTCGCACGAGCCGGGGAACTGCAGGGACCAACGCACCGTGCTGGCCGGGGCGGGGGCGGTGAGCACCGGCAGTACCGACCCGGGCCACGCATCCACCAGCGCCGCAACGGCCGCCGGTCCGGTCGCCGGGGTGCGGTGCCGGCACCAACCGTTGATCCGGGCTTCATCGCTACCGGTGAAGGGGATCCCGAGGGCAAAGCTGATCGCGAAGTTGCGGGCGAAGTCGGGCGTGATCCCCTCGAGGTGCGGCATCTCGAGGCACTGGTCGACCGGTGTCATCGGGGGCGGTTCAGGCCTGACCTGGACCGTTGATTCACGCAGTTCGGCAAAGACCGCGTGGATCGAGGTCAGCGGCACTCCATCGGTCCCGAGTAGCTCCGCCGAAGCGTGAGTCAGGTACTTCCCGCGCCGCAGTGCCCGGGCCACGACGCTGACGGTTCCGGGCGGCACCGGACCGATGAAGGCGACGTCCAGGGAGCGAACCGATGACCCTGACGTCTCGGGTAGTCGCCGGACCGCATCGATCAACAGCGCGGCGGACAGACCACCGAAGGCGGTACGTCCCTGCGCCCAGTCCCCCGGAATATCCCCCAGAAAATGGAGGTCGCCCTGGCGCTCTGCCGGGACCTGCGTAAGCGCGGCCGCGCGTTCGAACGGCGTGAGGTCGGTCATGGTCCGGGTCAGGCACCCAGGGTGGCGAGCCGGACGGAGAAGTCAGCGATCATCGGGTCGGGCAGCGCCGGCCGCAGCGCTTCGAACATGGTGCGGTAGTACCACCGGGTGCCGGTCACACCACCGCTGAACCGTTCCAGATAGTTATCCCCACTCGCTGAGACGGCCGCTGCCGTGCCGCTCAGGTTGTGCATCTTGTCGGCGGCGATCACCAGGCAGGCGCCGGCGTCGGTGGGCGCGCCACTGTCGGTGGGGGCGGCCAGGCGCTGCACGCGGGCGATGTGCTGCTCCTTGCGTGGCCGCCACGGCTCTTTCTGGTCCGGATCGGTGGCGAGACTGTCGGTCGCGGAGTACACGACCGCTGCGACGCGGGGGCCGAACATCGCCCCGATCTCGCGCAGTCGGTTGTCACCTCCGGCGTCCTCCGGCACGTCGTGCAAGAGAGCGGCGATGACCAGGTCCTCGATCTCGGACTCGTAGGCAGGGACCCCCAGACCGTAGTGCCAGACCAACGACGCCACGGCCATGGGATGGGTGATGTAAGGGGTACCCAGGTCGTCCTTGCGCTTCTGCGGACTGTGCATCACGGCTGCGTAGGCCATCGCCATGGGCAGTCGAGCCGAGTACAGCGCATCGGGCGGCAGATCCAACAGGTCCGGCACCGGCTCGGTGGCCTCCGGCTCGTCGGGAGGCACGGATGGGGTCGGAGGCTGGCTCACATCCACAACGTATCCGAATGTTTAGCCGCCGGCGGCTCGGGTAGGAGGCTCGTGACCGGCGTGAATCAGCGCACACCGGCACAGAGACCGCCACATACCGGAGGAAGCACCACCATGAACCGCAACGACTTGGGCACCCAGTTCGAGATCACCCCCCAGGACCGCGACATCATCGCCGAGGTCCTGGCCGACTGGGCCTGACCCCCGCCCGGCACCCGTTCCCCATCCGGGTGCCGAACAGAAACACAAGACCCCGCCGCCCTCGGGCCGCGGGGTCTTGTGATGCCTGGGTTCTCAGTCGCCCTGCTCCGGGGCACTGGCCAGTACCTGCGCGAGCGATTCCTCGAGGCAGCGCACCATCACGTCGTGGTCGTAGATGGCTGCGGTGTCGAGGTTGATCCCGATCTCGGCCTTGCCGTTGTAGGACATGAAGGCCACATTCATGGCAGCTCCGCCCTTGGGCGCGAAAGGCACCAACTGGTCCACCCGCGCCCCGGCCATGTACACCGGGATCGGCGGTCCGGGGACGTTGGTGGCGGCCACGTCGGTCCCCTTCATCATCCCGGCCGCCAAGGCCGTCGTCGCCGGCCGCGGCAGAGACGTGAGGACGCGGAAGATCGGTTCGCTGATCTCCAGGGCCGGTTCGGTCCGCGCCTGGAGCAGGATCGGATGAAGTTCCCGGATCCGAGCGGCCGCGTCGGCCGGCCCCAACGGCAGCGGGAACCGAGCAGGAACCCAACGGTTGCCTTGGGATGGGGCATCGGTGCGCGGGCGCAGGTTCACCGGCATGTTGACCCGCACCGCCGGGCACTCGTCCAGTGACACGCCATGGGCGGCCTGGTACAGCGCGATGCCGCCCGACACAAACGCCATGAACGCGTCGTTGAGGGTCCCGCCGTTGGCCTTGCCAGCCTGCTTCAAGCCCTCCAACGGGGCCTCAAGCACCGCGAAGTGTACGCCCAACGAACGACCACGCATGACGGGACTCATGGGGGTCGACGCGGGAGCCAGGATGCGGGCGGCCGATGACGTGAAGTCAACGCTGCTCTTGACGGTCCCGACCGGGTCCGTGACGGTACCCGTGACCATGTTCTTGGCGCCGCCGGCGATGCCCTTGATCTGATCGACGGCCGTCTTGGCCGAGTACTCGGTGCCGTCGACCAAACGGTCCATGGCATCCTCGTGGCCGGTTTCGATGATTTCCGGCAACTCCTGCTCGGGCCGCTGGCTGGGATCGTCGGTGAGGTCGAACAATGACGCCGCCATGGCCATGCCGCCAACACCATCGGTGATGGCGTGGTGGATCTTCATGATGACTGCGGCCTTGTTGCCCTTGAGTCCTTCGATGACGATGGCCTCCCACAAGGGGCGGGCGCGGTCGAAGTCCATCTCGGCCATGTGTTCGGCCACATCGAGGACGTGCGCCTCGTCGCGGGTGTTGGCCGCCCGGCGGAACCGCAGATGGTAGTTCATGTCGAAGTCGTCGGTCGACTCCCACCGCGGGGGGACGAGCGAGACCGGGTTGCCGACCACCCGACGCCGCAGGGCAGGAACGCGGATGCTCATCTCCTCCACCCGCTGCGTCAGCACCTTACGGTTGGGCTTCTTGTCCAGCATCACGACCAGGGTGATCACCGAACGCAGCAGCGGATCCGTCTCGACGCCCCACATCACGGCATCGAAAACACCCATGCGACTGTCGACCTTGCGTGCCACTATGCACCTCCTGGCCTGAGGGTAGTCAGCGGAGGGCATGCCGGTCCTGCCGAATGGCAAAGTACGGTGGAGTCGGCACGGACTGAGGCTCTTGAGCGTTTGCCCACGGGGCAAGAGGGTAGGAGTCGCTCAGGACGGTGAAATCCACCGCTGCCGCGACCGGCCGACCGGGCTGGTCCGATGAACGAGGTGAACGTATGAAGAAGGCACTACTGATCGTTGCTGCCACCGCCGGCGCGATCGCCGGACTGGCAGTCGCAAGGCGGCGCGGATCGCACAGCACCGCTGAAGTCTCCGATACCGCGTCGGTGTGGGCGGATGCAGTGAGTTCGGCGGCCCAGAAGGCCGCGGGCGGCGTGACCGATGCTGCTCAGGAAGCGGCGCAGTTCACGGACAAGGCCGCTCAGCGCGTGTCCGATGCTGCTGCCAGTGTCGGCGCCGCGGCTGCCGAAGCGGCTGACCGCACCGGCGGCGCGGCCGACTCGGTCGCGAAGTCCGCGTCCGGTGTCGCCAGCGAGGCCGCCAGCGTCGCGGCCGAGGCCGCCGCCGAGACCGCCAAGCAGGTGAAGAAGGGCGATCAGGCCTGACGGCCCTGACCCTGGGGAGGAATCCGCGGTCGCCACGGCGGCGGATTCGACTCCAACGCGTCGGGCGGTGGCAGTTGCGCCGCCGCCCGGCGGAAGACCAGGGGATAAATCAGGATCACGATCACTACCGCGCCCAACACCGCAACGGCCGCGAGCGACGAGTTCGCCTGCGATCTCTCGCCCACCGCGGAATCGATCAAGGCATGCAGTGTGGCCGCCGCCGCCCAGGCACCAGCCAGGGGCAGCCAGAAGTGTCCCTTGACCCGCGCATAGCGCCACGCCACCGAGACCACGAAGCCGACCAGCATCGGGTGGACCAACTCCATGAACGCTCGCTGCAGCACCATGATCACGGGCGAGTACTCGCTGAGCGCGTGAGCGACCGGGTCGGGATGATGCACCCGAAGCCCGGACTCCGGAGCCAAGGTCACGTACTCGATCCCTTCGACGACTCCGAACAGAGCCCCCACTCCCAACGCCAGCGCCAACCCCGCCCTGGGGTCCCGGTAGCGGCCCAGCAGGAAAAGCGCCACCGGCACCAGTAGTTTCCCGACCTCCTCGATCGGCCCGGCCAGCCCTTCCCAGGCTCCTTGTAGCGGCAAGGCGCCTTCGACGAAGTAGGCGAACGGCAGGGCGACGGCGGCACCGATCACGGCCCACAGGACCCACGGGCCCGTGGCGATCGTCTGTCGCAGTGCGGTCCTGCGCGTCACATAGACGACGAACGCGACCATGGGACCACCGGTACCGACCAGGCCCGCTGCCCACAACGCCGGTGTGGCCTTGGAACTCAGGTAGAGCGCGGCCAAGGCACAACCGACGATGATGCTGACCAGGGTCAACCAGAACAGTGGATGGGCCGGTACCGCCCACGGCCGACGGTGCCAGACGAAGTCCGGGGCATCGGGATCCGCGACTGCCGGGCCGGACCACGCTTGGCCGTCCCATGCCCGGCTTACGCCTGCACGTCCCGTCGGATAGGTGCCGGCCGCCGGTGCGGTCGCGATCGAGGGTGTCGCCACTCTCCGGTCATACCGAATCGGATCGGCTCATGCCAGACCACACAAAACTCCGGGACCAAGGCCCGCAGCCCCCGTCAGGGACCCGCGTCGATTGCGGGCGGCGGCAACGTCATGGCCCGCGCGGGATCCGACGGTTTGTCCTTGCCCCGGAAGGTGGCGGACATCCGTTTCCACTCGCCCCACGAGTAGTTCCAGTACGACCCCGGGGTTCCGTTGGTCACCTGCATCGGCCGTCCCGTGGACTTCGTGATGACGGGATCGCCTTGCTGGCTGTGGTGGTACAGCCAGCGTGCATCGCGCACGCGCATGTTGGTGCAGCCGTGCGACCCGTCCCACTTGCCGATGCGGTGCTTGGCCCAGGGGGCGCCGTGGATGAACTCACCCGTAGGAGTCAGGCGGATGGAGTAGGGAGCGATCACGTCCCAGTGTTCCTTCTTGCCCGGGTCGTACCCGGTCATCCGCAGACGCTTGTACTTCTCGTCGGTGAGGATCTTGATGCCACTGCGGGTCTCCCACCCCGGCTTGCCCAGTGAGACGCCGAACTTCTTGACCGTGCGGCCGTCCTTCTTGACGGTCATACGGTGGCGTTTGTCCTCGATGTTCATCACAAAGCTGCGAGTCGTGCGCAGCATGTATTTGCGATCGCGCCGCCCCTCGGCCACATATCGGGTCGTCCCGTCCTGGCCCAGGACAAGCCCTGCGAGTGGGAGCGTGAAGGTGATCCGAGCGTTGGCGGGCCAGAACCGCTTAGGGCGATAGACGGCGGTCATGTCATTGACCCACGCCCAGGAGCCGGCCGACAGTTCCTTGTCCGACGTCACCTTGATGGCCTTCTCCACCGCAGCGCGCCGGGTCACGGGGGTCTCGAACTTGAGCGTGACCAGTTGACCGATCCCGTACCGCTTCTTCTGACCGGGAAGCACCCGCACCCCCACCATGACGACCGACTCCGGCTGCGCCGCTGTCGGTGTCGGTGTCGGGGCGGCCGAGGCTGCCCCGGGGGGGAGGATGACGGCGCCGGCACTGGCGGCGGCCAGGAGCGCCGTGACGACTCGTGCTGCCATGCCGATCGTTCTCCTTCGTGTCCCCCGCTCGTATTCACCCACTGTAAAGCGGACGAGGCGCTCGTGCGCGGCTTACTCAGGCCCCGCCCGGCCCGGCCACCCAGGACCCCACGTGGACATCGCGGCAGGCCTTTGGCATGATGACCGGGTGCATTCAGCAACCATCACGTCCGTGATGCCCATGGCCGGCTCGGCCATGTGTTGCTGCATGTGTTGTTGCGCCTGAGCCCCGTCCACCCTTGGACGTGCGGAGCTCGGGCCCCTCGGCCCCGCGTCACTGCGCGGATGGCTGAGTCACCGAGAACCGGGCGTCCCCGACTACTACAGCCGGAGACCCGATGACCGACACCGCCGCCAAGCCGGCGCGCAAGCCGCGCCCCGAGGGCCAGTGGGCGCTGGGCCAGACCGAACCCTTGAACGAGAACGAGCAGTTCAAGGCCGAGGACAACGGGCTGAACGTGCGCACCCGGATCGAGGAGGTGTACAGCAGGCAGGGCTTCGGTTCGATCCCGCCGGAGGACCTGCGCGGCCGGATGCGCTGGTGGGGCCTGTACACCCAGCGCCGACCCGGGATCCCGGGCGGTAAGACCGCGTCCCTGCCGCCGGAGGAGCTCGACGACGAGTTCTTCATGATGCGGGTGCGCAGCGACGGCGGCGCCCTGACCAGCGAGCAGGCGCGCGTGATCGCCGGCATCAGCACCGAATTCGGTCGCAACACCGCCGACATCTCCGACCGGCAGAACATCCAGTTGCACTGGATCCGGATCGAGGACGTACCCGAGATCTGGCGCCGGCTCGAGGCCGTCGGGCTGGGAACGGTCGAAGCGTGCGGGGACACCCCGCGCGTCATCCTGGGGTCCCCGGTGGCCGGCGTCGCGGCCGACGAGATCATCGACGGCACCCCCGCGATCGACGAGATCCTGCGCCGCTTCATCGGTGACCCGGACCTGGCCAATCTGCCGCGCAAGTTCAAGAGCGCGGTCAGCGGGTCGCCACGGCAGGACGTCGCCCACGAGATCAACGACATCTCGTTCCTCGGTGTGGTTCACCCGGAACATGGTCCCGGCTTCGACCTCTGGGTCGGCGGCGGACTGTCCACGGTGCCGAAGCTGGGGACCCGGCTGGGGGCGTGGGTACCGCTGGCCGATGTCCCTGACGTCTGGTTGGGGGTCATCAGCATCTTCCGCGACTACGGGTACCGGCGCCTTCGGAACAAGGCCCGATTGAAGTTCCTCGTCGCCGACTGGGGGGCCGAGAAGTTCCGCCAGGTGCTGGAGACCGAATACCTGCACCGACCGTTGATCGACGGACCCGCACCGCCGGCACCCACGCCGGACGCTCGTGATCACGTAGGGGTGCACCCGCAGCAGGACGGCCGGTTCTATGTCGGTGCGGCGCCGACGGTGGGCCGGATCTCGGGCGAGATCCTCGGGCGCATCGCCGACCTGTCCGACGAGTACGGATCGGGCCGGATCCGGCTCACGGCCCATCAGAAGTTCGTCATCCTCGACGTCGAGGGCGACCGCACCGAAGCCTTGGCGCATGAGCTCGCCGCGCTCGAGTTGCGCGTCCACCCATCGCAGTTCCGCCGGGCTGCGATGGCATGCACCGGAATCGAGTACTGCAAGCTCGCCATCTCCGAGACCAAGGCCCGCACCGCCGATCTCGTCACGGAACTGGAAGCGCGGCGACCCGACTGGGACCTGCCGCTGGCCATCAACGTCAACGGCTGCCCGAACTCGTGTGCTCGGTTCCAGATCGCCGACATCGGCCTGAAGGGGGTGCTCGCCACGGACTCCGACGGTGAGCAGTCCGAGGGATTCCAGGTTCATCTGGGCGGTTCATTGGGTGAGAAGTCCGGTTTCGGTCGCAGCCCGCGCGGTTTGCGACTGGCCGCCGACGATCTTCCCGACTACGTGGACCGGGTGCTGGGGCGGTTCGCCGAGCAGCGGCAGGACGACGAGTCGTTCGCGGAATGGACCGTCCGAGCCGACGAGGAGGCCCTGCGATGAGTGTCGATCTGGCCCTGGCACCCCCGCGTCGCACCGAGAAGGAACTGCGCGACCTGGTGGACGAGGCGACGTTCCTGTTCGACGACAGCACCGATCCGCTGGGACTGATGGCCTGGTTCGGCGTACGCCTGGGCGTGAACCGGATCGCGGTGGCGGTGTCGTTCTCCGACGGAGTCATGGCCTGCCTCGGGGCCAAAGCCCTGCCGGGAGTGGACCTGCTCTTCGCGGACACCGGCTACCACTTCGCAGAGACGCTGGGACTTCGTGAGGCCGTCGATGCCGTCTACCCGGTGAACGTCCGATCACTGCGCCCCGAGCTGACGGTCGCCGAGCAGGATCACCGCTACGGCGAGAACCTGTGGGAACGTGACCCTGATCTGTGCTGCGCCCTGCGCAAGACCGCCCCGATGGACAACGCCCTGCGCGGGTACGACGCGTGGGCCACCGGACTGCGGCGCGCCGACCATGCGGGTCGCGCGGAAACGCCCATCGTCGCGTGGGACGACAAACATCAGCTGATCAAGATCAATCCGATCGCCGCCTTCACCGACGAGATGATCGACGCCTGCATCGACAAGTACCAGATCATGCACAATCCGCTGCGCGACATCGGCTACCGCTCGATCGGTTGCTCACCGTGCACCCGGCCGGTGGTTGACGGTCAGGACGAACGCGCCGGCCGTTGGCAGGGGCGCACAAAGGTCGAGTGCGGGCTGCATCTATGAGTGCCGACTACCCCCTGTTCCTCGATCTGACCGGGAAGCCGGTCCTGGTGGTGGGCGGCGGTCCGGTCGCGGAGCGGCGGGTGGATGCGCTGCTGTCAGCGGGTGCCACGGTGACCGTCGTCAGCCCATGGGTGACCGAAGGAATCGTCGAAGCGGAGTCACGGGGGCGGATCGCGGTGCTGCGGCGGGATTTCCGCTCCGGGGACACGGACGGCGCGTGGCTCGTCCATGCGTGCACCGGTGACCGGCACATCGACGATCAGGTGACGGCAGAAGCCGAACGTGACCGGGTCTGGAGTGTCCGCGCTGATGACGCTGGCCAGTCGGCGGCCTGGAGCGCTGCGACGGCGCGTACCGCTGACGGAGTGCAGTTCGCAGTCAACGGTGGCCGCGACCCGCGCCGGGCACAGACGCTGCGCGACGCCATCCGTGACGCCGCCGCCGATGGGCTGCTCCCGCTACGCCGACATCGCCGCAAGTCGGGACGTGTCTTCCTCGTGGGGGCGGGTCCTGGCGACCCCGACCTGTTGACGGTCCGCGCGCGTCGGCTCTTGTCGCTGGCAGACGTGGTGGTGACCGACCGGCTCGCGCCTACCGCCGTCCTGGCCGAGTTGGCCGACGATGTCGAGGTGGTCGATGTCGGGAAGTCCCCCGGACGCCATGCACTGCCGCAGTCGGACATCAACGACCTCCTCGTGGACCGGGCCATGGAGGGTCTCGTGGTCGTGCGGCTGAAGGGCGGCGACCCCTTCGTCCTGGGGCGCGGCGGCGAAGAGGCGGCGGCCTGCCTTGCGGCCGGAGTGGATGTCGAGGTCGTGCCCGGGGTCACCTCTGCGGTGTCTGTACCCGCGGCCGCAGGCATCCCGGTGACCCAGCGCGGGGTGTCCACCTCGTTCTTGATGCTGTCCGCTCATGACGGTGCCGACGAGGTCGTGCGCCGAGCCGGGTGCACCCCGCCGGACACCACTCTGGTACTGCTCATGGGGGTGCGGCATCTGGCCGAGGTCACGCAGGCGCTCATCGCCGCAGGACGCCCCGCTGACCTGCCCGCGGCCGTGATCAGCAACGGATGGACCCCTCGACAGACCGCTGTTCGGGGGACGCTGGTCACCCTGGCCCACGAAGCGGAGCAGGCCGGGGCGGAGTCGCCCGCCGTCATCGTCATCGGTGCTGTCGCAGCCCTTCACGACGAGTTGGGCATGCTGGCGTCGGCGTCGATCGATGCCGGTCACGGCGGTACGGCATGACGGCCCTCCTCTCCGAGGATCAGGGCACCGCCCTGGCTGTCACCAGGACGACCCGGGTCATTCTCATCGCTCACGGCAGTCCCGATGCGCGGCACGCGCGATCTGTCGCCAGGTTGGCCGGACGCCTGCGTTCCCAATTGGGAGTTGACGTTTTTCCCGCCTATCTGGAGCACGACGATCCCGAGGCTGCTGACTTGATGGCGGCACCTGCCCCGCCCACCGTCGGGCACACCATCGTGCTGCCACTGCTCCTCACCGCCGGTTTCCACTGGTTCCACGACATCCCCGTGGTGCTGGCGCACGACGGTCACACCTCGGCACTCCTGGCGCCCCCAGAGCCAGCGCTCTTCGCACCGGCGATCGAGCAGCACCTGGGATCCGCGAAACACGTCGTGCTGGCCAGTGCGGGAAGCGCGCGCCCGGAGATCGTCCAACGGTTCGACGCGCTCGCCCAGGCTCTTCCGGGTCGACGAGTCGACGTCGCCCTGACCCCAGGGGCGGTGGCCGATCACGCCGGGCCGTGGACAACGGTCGTTCCCGTGCTGGCCGCCGACGGGGTGTTCGGCGACCGAGTCCGGGCCGCTGCGGCATCGGTGGGCGCCTCGGTCACCCCGGTCCTCGGCGACAC
>CAZVYU010000014.1:0-33860 GCA_964631645.1 uncultured Actinomycetes bacterium | reverse complement strand
CTGGGCGGCGCTCTCGTCCCGGTCACCCGGTCCCATGGGGCCGAGTGCGACCGCAGCCTTCTGCGCGTTGCCCCGCACCACCGTGCGACTCATGATGAAGCCGAGCAGGGCCACGAGTCCGACGACCACGGCCGCCGCCGCGAGGATCCCGAGCAGCACGGTCACGGACCGACCACCAACCCAGCACCCGCCAACCGGCGTTCCCCCGCGGCTTGTGCCGGGGACCGCACCAATGCGAATGACAATGTCCGCAGCGCCGAGTCGGCCACCACGGCGCGGGCGCGTCGGGCCGGGGCGCCCGCCGGCTGGTCGCCGAGCAGATGAACGGCCCAGTCGGGCAACGTGTCCCGAGCGGCCCGCGCCAGCACGCCGTACCCCGGCTGCAGTGCCAGGGGCAGGGGGGCGGACATGATGAAGTCGCGCATCTGGCGAGCCGCCGCGCCGCCGCTCAGTTCCGGTCGGAACCCGTCGATGCGGGCGGTCAGTTCCCCGTGGCTGCGGGGCGGGTCCACGACGCCCATGGCCGCCCCGACGACCGCCATGTCCGCGACGTAGCCATCGGCGGAGATGGGCCCGTTGTGACCGAACTCGAGGTATGCGGTGAGCATGGAATCGACCAGCGCCACGTGAACCCACTCGAGCAGGCGCGGGTCGCGGGCCGAGTAAGTGCGACCGTCGGACAGCGAGCCCTGGACCCGGTCGTGCATCCGGCCGATCGCGGCGACAGTGGACTGGGCCAGGTCGGCCGAGCCATAGGTGGTGGCCGCGATGAAGGCCCCGGTGTTCTGCAACCGGCCGAAGGGATCGTCGCGATAGGACGAGTGCCGATCAACTCCCGCCAACGCCAGCGGATGCAGGGCCTGCAGCAACAACGACCGGATCCCGCCCAGGAAGGTCGCCACGGAGCCGTGGACGGTCCAGATGTCGTCGCCGGGGGTGAACCAGCCGGGCGCCCCGGGCGGTTCCTCGATGCGGCGCACGATCGGGGACTGCCCATCGGTGGTCCCCGACAACACCTGGCGCACGGACGCGGCCAGGGGGCTGAGTACCCAGGACACCATGAAGTCAGGCTGACACGCACGGGCGATCCACGCACTCCCACCGGGCCGTCCTGCGGTTGTGTCGGAGTCACACATTACGGTGTGGGCAGATGACAGGGGGACGGCCCATGATCCAGCCACCCGGCTTGTTGCACGTCCACCGTGCGACGCGGTTCGACGCACTTCTGCCGGAGCTGGCGGCGTGGCTGGCGGCAGCTCCGGGTGACCCGTTCGCGCCCGACGTTCTCGCCGTTCCGACCCGGGGCGTGGAACGGTATCTGGCGCAGCAGCTGGCGCAGCGACTGGGCACGAGCGGCGCCGGAGATGGGGTGTGCGCCGGGGTCGGGTTCCCGTCGCCGGCGGAGTTGTTCGGCTCGGTCATCGCGACGATGTCGGGAATCGAGTACGCGGACGATCCGTGGCGTCCCGACCTGCTGACATGGTCGATCCTCGAGGTCATCGACGCATCCCTGAACGACCCATGGGCCAGTGCGCTGCGCAGCCACATTCGTGGGTCCGACGGGCAGGGGCGCCCAGGACGGCGCTGGGCCTTGGCCCGCCGCCTGGCCCGGCTGTTCGACCGGTACGGCCAGGAACGGCCCGAACTCGTGCGCGACTGGCGTGCCGGTCACGACACCGACGGCGCCGGGCGCCCGATCCCGACCGAACTCGGCTGGCAGCCCGTGCTGTGGCGACTCGTCGCGGCACATCTGCCCGTACCGGCGCCGGCCGAACGGACGCCCGACGTCCTGCGGGTCCTGGCCGACGATCCGGACCGGGTCGACCTGCCTGCCCGCTTGGGCATCGTCGGCGCCACCCGACTGCCCACCCAACAGCTCGACCTGGCGCGTGTGCTGGCCGTCCACCGTGATGTCCACCTGTGGCTGCCCGACCCGTCGCCGACGCGGTGGCGGGCGATCGCCGACAGCCGACCGATCGCGCCGCCGGTCCCGCGGCGCCGGAATTCGCCGGTGCCCACGCTGACCGCGGCCCCGCTCCTGCGTTCCCTGGGCCGCGACAGCGGCGAACTCGCGTGGCGGCTGCTGGTGGGCGGGGTCGAGAGTTCATTGGTCGAGGTGCCCCGACCGGACACCCTGCTGGGTCGGGTGCAGGCGTACGTGTCCGGATCCGGACCCACCGACCCCGCGGCAGTCCCGGTGGACACGTCCCTTCAGATCCACGGGTGCCATGGCCGCGCGCGCCAGGTCGAGGTGCTGCGCGAAACGATCTTGTCGCTCCTGCATGCGGACCAGACGTTGGAACCCCGCGACATCGTGGTCATGTGTCCGGACCTCGCGACGTTCGCACCCCTGGTCAGCGCCGCCTTCGAGTCGGTGACCGTCCGGGGTGACCGCACCGTGGACCTGCGGGTCCGGGTCGCCGACCGACCCGCGACCCAGGACAACGCGGTTCTCACGGCCCTGGCCCGAATCCTCGACCTGGCCGACGGCCGCCCGACCCGAAGTGCCGTGCTCGACCTGGCCGCCCTACCGGCGGTGCGGGCCCGGTTCGGGTTCGACGACGCCGCGTTGGAGCGTTTCGACGAGCTGGCCGAGCAGACCGCGGTGCGCTGGGGACTGGACCCGAACGACCGCGAACGGTTCGAGGTCCCGTTGTGGCAGAGCACCTGGGCTGACGGACTCGATCGCATCCTGCTGGGGGCGGCCCTGGCCGCGGACGGCGGGATGCTGGCGGACACGCTGCCTGCGGCCGGGGTGGTCGGCACCGACCTCGATGCGATCGGCCGGTTCGCCGAGTTCATCGACCGGCTTCGCCTCACGTTCCCGGAACTCCGTGAGCCGCGCCGCCTGACGGAGTGGGGACAGCTCCTCAACAACATCATTCCTGCGCTGTTCGACGCGACCGGACCCGACGCCTGGCAGCTGCCGGCAGCCCTGGGCATGCTGGCGAGGTGGGTGGAGCGGGCCGGGACCCACGATCCGGAACTGGACCTGGGCGACGTACGGGTATGGCTCGCGGAACGGCGGGCCGGCCGGCCCACCCGCACGCACTTCCGGACCGGCGGCCTCACCGTCTGTGCCATGGCCCCGATGCGGGCCGTGCCGTACCGGGTCATCTGCCTCCTCGGACTCGACGACGGAGTGTTCCCTCGTCCGGGCGGCGCCGACGGCGACGACGTGACGCGGCATGACCCGTTGATCGGCGAACGGGACCATTCGGCGGAGGACCGACAGCAGTTCCTCGACGCACTGATGGCGGCCACCGACTCCCTGGTGATCACCTACGCCAGCCGCGATGTGCGGACCAACGCCGCACAGCCGCCGGCGGTGCCCGTCGGTGAACTCATGGACACCTTGGCCGATGTGACCGGACGCGACGCTGACTCCTTCGTCACCCACCACCCACTGCAGCCCTTCGACCCGCTCAACTTCGCGCCGGACGCCCCCGTCAACCACGACCCCGCTGACCTCGCCGGAGCGGTCGCGTTGTCCCGGTCCAGCGGCCCGACGCGACCGTTCATCCTCGGTCCACTGCCCGATCCGGAGCCGGGCCGCGAGGTGTCGGTCGGGGAGCTGGTCCCGTTCCTCGGCAACCCCGCCGACTTCCTGTTGCGCGACC
Source organism: uncultured Actinomycetes bacterium (assembly GCA_964631645.1). GTDB lineage: Bacteria > Actinomycetota > Actinomycetes > S36-B12 > CAIWTL01. Next base: position 30,240 of record CAZVYU010000014.1, on the reverse strand, counting down.
GGCTCGGCCTGCCGTCGTCCCGAACGTCTGAGGCGCTGGGCGAACAACTCCCGGTGGAGCCGGATCCGCTGGCACGCTGGAGCATCGGCGACCGGATCCTTGCCGGACTGATCCGCGGCGAGGATCGACTCAGTCTGTGCCGCGCGGAGGTTGCCCGCGGCGAACTGCCGCCCTACGGTCTGGGACGCGCGGCCTATCACGCCATCGAAGAACCCGCCCTGGTGATTGCCGATCACGTGTCCCGCTTCGCTGTGGGTAGGGCCCGGGAGGTCCCGGTCACCGTGACGTTGCCGTCCGGACACGTCCTCACTGGCATGGTAGGAGGGCTCTACGACGAGTATCTGGTCACGGCCAGCTACTCGAAGCTCAAGGCCAAGGCGCTGCTCGGGTCGTGGGTTCGGCAACTGATCCTGGCCGCGGCGGGGACCCCGGTGCGCGGGGTCGTGGTCGCACGAAGCGCGGACAAGAAGGCCGATGAGCCCGTGACCGTCTGGCTGAGTGATCCGGTGTCCGGATCCGCCCTCGACGAACTGGACCGGCTGGTCACCCTGCTGCACGACAACCTGGTCGAGCCGGTCCCCTTCCTGCCGGAGACCGCCCGGACGTACGTGACGCACCGTCGCAAGAAGGACGCGGCGGAGGCGTTGGCCCGCACCGCCGCGTCGTGGAATCCCGCTGCCCTCGGGTCCGAGGCGGCCGACGTCGCCGTGGGGCGCGTGTGGGGCGACTTCGCGGGCTTGACCGCCCAGGGGTGCGACGCGGACGATCCCGCCGACCCGGGGGGCACCACCCGATTCGGCGTGCTGGCGCAGCAGATCTGGACCCCGGTGCTCGCCCATGGCCGCACCGTGTCGGGCGGGGCCTCGTCATGACGGAACCCTTCGACCTGTGTGGCCCGTTGCCGAACGGGACGCTGCTGCTGGAGGCCAGCGCCGGAACGGGCAAGACCTACACGATCGCTGCCCTGGCGACGCGGTACCTGGCTGAAGGGATCTGTACCCTCGACCAGCTGCTGCTGGTCACCTACACCCGCGCGGCCGCCCGCGAACTGCGCGAGCGGGTTCGCGACCGGCTGCGGACCACCGCCCGGGCGCTGCGTCGCGGCGACCACCCGGAGGACCCGGTCACCGCGCTGCTGGCGGAGGGAGACGCGGTCGACGTCGCACGCCGGGCGGAACGGCTCGAAACAGCACTCACCACCTTCGACGCCGCGACCATCGTCACCACACACGCCTTCTGCCAACAAGTACTCGGCGAGCTGGGGATCGCGGCGGACGTGGATCCGCTCGAGACCTTTGCCGAAGATCTCGCGGAACTCATCGAGGAGGTCACGACCGACCTGTACCTGCGCGACTACGGCGCGTTCGGAGCGCCCCCGGCGCCGTTCACCCTCCCCGACGGCCGGGAGATCGCGCGGATGGTCGTCGCCGACGCCCAGGCAGCGCTGGACGTCGCACCCGGACCGGCCGAGCCGGTGGACCGGGCGCAAGAGTCGGAGAGCGAGGCGCGACAACGATTCGGCGAGGAGGTCCGGGCGGAGGTCCTGCGGCGCCGTCGGGTGCGCCGGACCATCACCTACGACGATCTGATCACCCGGGTCGCCGCCGCCGTGGATGACCCCACCACCGGTGCAGCGGTCCGCGACATGATGTACCAGCGATACCGGGTCGTCATGATCGACGAGTTCCAGGACACCGATCCCGCCCAGTGGCAGATCCTGCTGCGGGTCTTCCACGAACGCAGCACGCTGGTGCTCATCGGTGACCCCAAACAGGCGATCTACGCCTTCCGCGGCGGTGACGTGATCACCTACCTCGCCGCCCGGAAGGTCGCCCATCCGATCGCGACCCTGGATGACAACCACCGGACCGACGCCCCGCTGGTGCGAGCGGTCACCGACCTCTTCGCCGGGATCGCGTTGGGCCACGAGGCCATCGCTGTGCGACCCGGCGGAGCAGTCCACGACGAGCCACGACTGCACGACGCGGGACCACCGCTGCGCCTGCGGACGGTGTCGAACGAGGGCAAGGTCGACCACGTTCGCGAGCGCATCCGCCGGGACGTGGTGCGCGACATCGTCACCTTGCTGTCCGGCCCCGCCACCTTGACGGTCACCACCGACGGCAGCACCGTGGACCGCAGCGTCCGCGCCGGTGACGTGGCCGTGATCGTGTGGCGCAACGCCGACGCCGACCGGATCCGCGATGACCTCCGCGCCGCAGGTGTCAACGCCGTGGTGACCGGCACCACCGACGTCTTCAGCACTCCCGCGGGCGACGACTGGGCAACGCTCCTGCGGGCGCTGGAGAAGCCCCAACGGCCGGCGCTGGTACGCGCCGCCATGTGTTCGTCCTTCTTCCCCTTCACGGGCACGGATCTCGCGATCGACGGCGACGCACTCACCGACCAGACCGCCCGCACCTTGCAGGACTGGGCGCTCGCGTTCGAGCGGGGCGGGATCGCGGCGGTCCTGCGGCGCGCCGAACCCGAGATGACCGCCCGATTGCTGCAGGAACCCGATGGCGAACGCCGGTTGACCGACATCCGGCACATCGGTGAACGGCTGCATTCGGTGGACACCTCGGTCGGGATCTCCGGCCTCATCGAGTGGATGGGGGTGCACCGCCCTGAGTCCGAGGAGGTCACCGAGGGTTCCCGCCGGTTGGACTCCGATGCCGATGCGGTGCAAGTCCTCACCGTGCACAGCAGCAAAGGCCTGGAGTTCCCCATCGTCTACCTCCCGCTGGCCTGGTCGCGTCACACGGGCAATCGCGACAAGGTGCTGCGGCTTCACGACGCCGACGATCGCCGGGTCCTCGACATCCGGGGGGGCCACACTCCGCAGGTGAAGATCCACCGCGACCGACACGAGGCCGAGGCCGCCGACGAGGCGCTGCGGCAGTTGTACGTCGCCATGACCCGGGCCAGCTCCCAGGTGATCCTGTGGTGGGCCTATGCCAGTCACAACACTCCCGCCTCGCCGCTCCAGCGGATCGTGGGGGCCCGGCTGGACGCCGCCACGGAACCGAAAGCGTCCTACCCGTTCAAAGACCTGGCGTCGATCGAACGCGCTTTGGGCGTCGCGGCCGAACCCATCGACGATTCCGAGGCCAGACTGGCGAGCCGGCGGCAGGCGGACGCCGGGGCCCTGCGCGCCGCACCGTTCGACCGGACGATCGACATCTCCTGGCAGCGCACGTCCTACAGCCGGCTGACCGCCGCCGCCCATGACGCACACCTGGCCGATCCGCCCGGCGGCGAGTCGGACGAGCCACCCCCCCATCCCACCGGCACGGCGACCGATGACGGCAGCGAAGCCTCGCTGTGGTCCGCCCTGCCCGTGGGCAAGGAGTTCGGTGTGGTGGTCCACCGCGTCTACGAGACGATCGATCCCACCACACCGGAACTGACCGCTGAGGTCACGGAACGGTGCGCCGAGGCACTCCTCGAGCAGCCGCTGGCGGGACTGACGCCGCACACGCTGGGGCCGGCGATCCTGCCGACCCTGGCGACCCCGCTGGACGCGAGTGGCGTCACCCTGGCGGACCTCGGACCTGGTGACCGGCTGACCGAACTCGAATTCGAGATCCCCCTCGCCGGCGGCGACCGGTGCTCCGCCACCGTGACGCTGGGTCGGATCGCCGATCTGCTGGACCGGCACCTCGACTCCGACGATCCGCTGGCCGGCTACGCACAGGCGATGCGGGCGGACGGACTGTCGAGCCGGCTCACCGGGTTCCTGACCGGCAGTATCGACGCCGTGCTGCGGACTCCCGGTCCGGACGGTGACCCCCGCTTCCTGGTCGTCGACTACAAGACGAACTGGGTGGGCGGTGATCTGACGGCCCGCCGGCTGCCCGTCGCCGCCTACACCGCCGACGCGTTGAGCGACACCATGATCGAGGCGCACTACCCGCTGCAGGCGTTGCTGTACCAGGTGGCACTGCACCGTTTCCTGCGGTGGCGGCTCTCCGGCTACGACCCCGCGCGCCACCTCGGAGGTATCCGGTACCTGTTCGTCCGCGGCATGAGTCCCACCGCGCCACCACCGGCCGGCGTGTTCGCCTGGGAACCCCCGACTGCCTTGGTCAGTGAACTCTCCGATGTGTTGGGAGGCCTGCGATGACACCCAAGGTGTCGGACCTGAACCCGGACCCCACCGTCAGCATCCGCAGCGATGGGTTGCTCGACCCGTTCCATCGAGCGGGAGTCCTGTCCACCACCGACGTGCAGATCGCGACCGCTCTCCTCCGGATCAGCCGGCGCCGAACCCCGGCGGATCCACTGGACGACGAACTGGTGCGGCTGGCCGCGGCGGTGACCGTCCGCGGGCTGCGCCACGGGTCCGTCACCGTCGACCTGACCACCGCCGCCGGAGAGTCCGTCACCGAGGACGGCATCGAGGTTCCGGATCTTCCCTGGCCCGATGTGCCGGAGTGGTTGGCCGCGCTGCAGCGTCATCCGCTGGTCGCCCGGTCCCCCGAGGACTCAGCTGACGATTCGACCCGACCGTTGGTCCTGGCCGATGACCGGCTCTATCTGCAGAAGTACCGGTCCCTGGAGACCTCGGTCCGCGACGCCTTGGTCGCCCGGTGTCGTCCGGTGGCGGGGGTCCCCACCGACCCGGCGCTCCTGACCGACGTCTTCCCGGGCGACCAACCGAACCGACAGCGCCTGGCGGCCGCGGCCGCGCTGAGCACGCGCCTCACCATCCTGGCTGGTGGGCCAGGGACCGGGAAGACCACGACCATCGCCGGCATCATCGCGGCTCTGCGGCGCAGCGACGGACCGGATGTGTCGCTGGGGCTGGCCGCCCCCACGGGCAAGGCCGCCGCCCGGATGCAGTCCGCTGCGAACGAGGCGCTGGCCGCACTGCCCGGTGATCAGAAGCCCATCACCGCCGTCACCCTGCACCGGCTGCTCGGGTGGCGACCCGACCCCGCCCGACCGTTCCGCCATGATCGCGATCACCCGTTGCCCCACGACGTGGTCATCGTGGACGAGACGTCCATGGTGGATCTGGCGATGATGCACTCGTTGCTCAGTGCCGTGCGACCCGATGCGCGCCTGATCCTGGTCGGCGACCCCGGCCAGCTGGCCAGCATCGACGTCGGGGCGGTACTCGAGGACGTCGTCGCGGTTGCGGGCCCAGCACCGCACGCCGAGAACGTCAGCGCCCTCGCCCCGAATGAGGACCCGACACTCATCACCGGCTGTGGCACCGTCACCCTGACCGAGACCTGGCGGTTCCGCGGTGCGATCGCGGAGCTTGCGGTCGCCATCGATTCCGGTGATGCCGATGCGGTGCTGACGGTGCTGCGCAGCGGTTCCGCCGACGTGCAGTTCACCGACTCAGCGACGGTCGGCGCCACCACGGCTGAGGAACTGCGGACCGAGATCGGCGAGTGGGCCGCCGCGGTCGACGAGTGTGCCGCAGGCGCGGACGCGGTGGGGGCGCTGGCGGCACTCGATCGTTATCGCGTGCTGTGTGCCCATCGCCACGGACCCGCCGGGGTGAGCCATTGGAACACCGTGATCCGGTCGTGGCTGCCGAACCGGCGGGCAGCGGGCACTTCCTGGGAGATCGGCCAAGGGGTGATCGTCACTGCGAACGACTACGCCCTCGGGGTCCACAACGGGGACGCCGGCGTGGTCGTAGCCGGCCCCGACGGCGACCCGCTGGTCGCGTTCGCCCGACCCGACGCACCGCTGCTCATCCCCCCGGTTCGACTCGACGCGGTCATGGCCCTCGATGCGATGACCGTCCACCGGGCACAGGGCAGTCAGTTCGAGAACGTCACCGTGGTGCTGCCCGATCCCGACTCCCGGCTGCTCACCCGCGAGTTGTTGTACACGGCGGTGACGCGGGCCCGGCATCGGGTTCGGGTCGTGGGCAGCGAAGCATCGGTCCGTGCGGCGGTGGGCCGGCGGGTGTCCCGTGCGTCCCAACTGACCCGCCGCCTGACCGAGGCACTTGCGGCCGAGCGCGATCAGTCGTCGGACTCGTGATCCGACTCCTCGTGATCGTCGCCGTGTGACGAGTCCTCGGACTCGCGTTCGCTCGATTCGTTGGCGTAGTCCTGACTGTCGTCGGAACTCTCGTAGTCGTCACCGCCACCGGACGGGTCGTCGCCGGAGTAGGAATCCTCCGAACCACCGGAGTGGTCCGATCCTCCGCCGCCGGACCCGGAGTCGTCTGATCCGCCGGAGTCGTCGGAGCGGCCGGTGGAGCCGGAGCCCGACGATCCCGAGTCGTCGGATCCCTGATCGTCACTCCAGGCCCGGGAGGTCCCACTGGATCCCTCGGAGCCGGTGTCGGACGCGACCTGCACCGGCACGTCGACGACCTTCTTGCGGGGCGGGTCCTTGACCACCTTGGTCTTGTACCGCAGCACGGTGGGACGGGGCTCGGGCGCCGACGCGGTGGTCCCGGAGACGGTCAGACCCGTCGAGGTCGGCGCGACAACTGCCGTGTAGATCCCGACGCCCAGCGCGACGCTGCCGACGAGCACCCCCACCCAGATGAGCAGTGAACGCATGACGAGTCCCTCCTGTGAATGGCCTCAGTGTGCCCCACACGTTCCGTGCTGATCGGTTCGCGTAGCGTCAAGCCCACGCACGATCCGGCTTGACGCAGCCTTGACGGAGCGCCGGGCGGTGCCTTGACCGGTGCCCTGGTGATCCTGAGCATCATGAACCCCCGCACCATCGCAGGTGCCGCCCGCGGCACGGTCATCGTCGGATCCGGACTCGCGCTGGGTGCGCTCAGCGCCCACTTCTTCACCGACGCGGTGATGGCGGAGACGGCCGAACAACCCGCGCCCGCATCTGCAGCTGCAACCAAGCCGAAGGTCGTGACGGTCGTGAGCAAGAAGCATGTGCCGTCCGACCCGATCATCGTGTACCGCCAGGTGCCGGTGTACGACAGCGGTTCGTCGGGCGGATCATCTGGCGGCTCCTTCGACGGCGGCGCCTCGTCGTCGGGGGGTACCTGGTCGGGCAGTTCCTCGTCGGGGAGCAGTTCCTCTGGCAGCAACTCGTCCGGTGGGGGGTCCTCGAATGTGGCTCCGGCGCCCGCTCCCGCGCCCGCCCCGGCCAAGCAGCCGGCGGCCAGTTCGGGTGCATCGTGACCACCGAAACGCTGATGCATGCGCGGATGGACGTCTGGCGCACGTCGCTCACCCTGACGGCCCGGTCCGACGATCCGGGCGCCCCGTGCTATCTGGACCACACCCTGCGCAGCGAGGTGCAGCGGCTGGACCTCGCTGCCAACCGGTTCTCCGAACGGTCCGAGATCAGTCAGGTCAATCGTTGCGCCGGAGCCTGGACGGATGTGTCGTGGCACTTCATCGACGTCCTGACCGCGGCCCTGGATGCCGCCACCGAGTCCGACGGTCTGGTCGACCCCTGTCAGGGCCACGCTGTGGACGGCCATGGCTATCGACATTGGCGCGACGGGACGGCGGTGCCCCCGTCGCCTCCCGGACGGGTTTCCCGCGACGCGTGGCGGTCGGTCGAGATCCGACCGGCCGGATCCCATGCGCGCGTCCGGATCCCGCCAGAGGTCCAGATGGATCTCGGTGCCATCGGCAAGGCGTGGCTGGCTGACCGGCTCGCCCGGATCACCGCCGCCGACCTCGACTGCGACGTGATCGCCGACATGGGCGGCGATCTGCGCATCATCGGTGCGAAGGAGCCGTGGGTGATCGCCGCCGATCCGGATCATGACGACCATCCGCCGCAGAACCTCGAAGTCACCGACTGCGGCCTGGCCACCAGCGGCACCGGGCGCCGCACCTGGACCGGGGCCACCGGACAGCGGGTGTCTCACATCATCGATCCGCGCAGCGGAATGCCGGCGGAGCTCGTGTTCCACACGGCCAGTGTCCTGGCAGTCAATGCCCGAGGCGCCAACACTGCCGCCACGACCGCCGTGATCTTGGGCGACGCCGCGACACCGTGGCTGCAGGCGCGCGGCTTGGATGCGTGGCTGGTGGGGACGGATGGCACCGAGACCCGGGTCGGCCGTTGGCCCGGACGGGAGACCCCATGATCCCCACCACCTGGCTGTTGCTGCGGACGACCGGGATCGTGGCGCTGGGCCTCCTGACCCTCGCCACGGTGATCGGCATCGTCAGCCCGGCGGTCCGGCGGCCCGCCGGTCGGCTGACCACGATCTCGATCCACAGCGCGGCTGCCGCCACCGGGGTGCTACTGCTGGTCGGTCACGTGGTGCTGGCGGTGGCCGATGCCTACGTCGACGTCCCTGTGGTTGCCACGGTCGTCCCCGGTCTGTCCGGATGGGAACCGCTGTGGATCGCGGTCGGGACGGTCGCTTTCGACCTGTTCCTGCTGGTGATCATCACGAGCCTGACCCGGTTGCGGGCACCGATGTTGTGGCGACGGGTACATCTGGCGTCCTACGCGGCCATCGGCCTGGCCTGGGCCCACGCCCTCACCGTGGGCACCGATGCAGGTGGCCGGGTGTTCCAGGTCGCAGCATGCGCCAGCCTGGCCGCTGTGGCCTTCGCAGTGGTGATCCGACAGAGCCGTCCTGATGCGGTGGGAGTGCGCTCATGACTACTCGAACGATGTCCGGACTGCCCGGACTGGAGTTGCCGGGTCTGCCCGCAGCGACCCGACCGGCGACCATCCGTGAGGCCGGGGTGTTGCTGACCGGAGCGCCCACGTGGGCGGCCCACCACGAACGGTGGGGAGCGGTGCCGCAGTTCTCGCTCGAGTCGATCGCAGCCGCCGCTGAGGCTGCCGGGCTCCGCGGAGCAGGTGGTGCCGGGTTCCCGTTCCATCGCAAGCTCCGGGCGTTCGCCGGGCGCCGGGTCTCGGCCGTTGTGGTCAACGGCAGCGAGGGGGAGCCGACCAGCGCAAAGGACGGGGCCCTGTTGTCGGCGTCGCCACACCTGGTGCTGGACGGAGCCCTGGCGGTGGCGCGTGCGACCAAGGCGGCCCGGATCGTGGTCATGATCAACCCGGACCGCCCGGATGTGTTGACCTCGGCCGCGCGAGCGGCGGCGGAACGTGACGAGACGATCGAGGTCCGTTCCGGGACCGCTGCTTTCGTCGCCGGCGAAGCGACTGCCGTCGTCAACGAACTGGCCGGACGAGGTCCCCGTCCGGGCGATCTGGGTCTGCCCCCACGACAGCCCGGTCGGCGTCCGGGCCGGGGCCAGGTCCTGGTGAGCAACGTCGAGACGTTCGCCCGGCTGGCAGTGGCCATCCGTGGGGTTGGTCCCACGACGGCCCTGGTGAGCGCCTCCGGCGCGGTCGAGCGACCCGGTGTCTACGAGCTGCCCCGCGGGGCGACGACGCTCGCCGACGTGGCCGCAGCGGCGGGGGTCGATCTCACGACCCGGTTCCTGATCACCGGCGGGTGGCATGGCTCCTGGGTGCCGTGGCCCGGCGCCGGGGTCGCTCCGCTTACGTGGGACGGACTGGCTGGCGTCGGCGGCCGCTGGGGGGCCGGTGCCATGGTGTGGCTGCCGTCGACTGTCGATCCTTACGACGTACTCGTGGCGCTGGCCCGGACACTGGCCGATGAGAGCGCCGGCCAGTGCGGTCCGTGTGTGGCCGGACTCCCGGCCCTGGCGGATGCCCTGTCCCGCCGTGTCGACCCCGCGCACGTTCTGGCGGAGGTCGACGGCCGGGGTCTGTGTGCCCACCCGACGGCGACCGTGGCCGCCGTGCGTTCGGCCCTGACCGCGATCGGAGAACAGCCATGACAACCCTGACGATCGACTGGACCCGCTGCCGGGGGCATGGGGTGTGCCTGGCCGCCTTCGGCGAACGACTTCACCCCGACCAGTGGGGCTACCCGCAGGGCATCACCACCCGTGGCCTGGTGCTCGATGACGCAGAACTGAGCGCGGCTCGCACCGCGGTGGCCACCTGTCCCGCCGCCGCACTGCGGGTCACCTAGGCTGCAGTCGTGGCTCATGTGCTGCTGATCGAGGACGATCCCGGGATCCGCACCGCGGTGATCCGCGCGCTGACTGCGCGCGGTCATGCGGTCGATTCGGCCACGACCGGCCTCGACGGTCTGCAGTCGATGCTCACGCAGGAACCGGATGTGATCATCCTTGACCTGGGCCTTCCGGATGTTCCCGGAGATCGACTGCTGGGCATGCTTCGGGCCGTGACCCAGACGCCCGTGATCGTGGCCACCGCGCGAGACGACGAGGGCATGATCGTGCGACTGCTCGACGCCGGGGCTGACGACTACCTGGTCAAGCCGTATTCGCCGGAACAGCTCGAGGCGCGTCTGCGGGCGGTGCTCCGCCGGGCCGGCACGGCTCCCGACTCTGCCCCGGCCGCCGCCCGGATCGGTGGGCTGGCTCTGGATCCCGCGCGCCGGACCGCAAGTGTCGACGGAGCGCCGATCGACCTCACGCGGCTGGAGTTCGACGTGCTGGCGTACCTGGCCGCCCATACCGGTCAGGTGGTGAGTCGCAAGGAACTGCTGCGTGAGGTGTGGCAGCGCACCGACAGCGCCCGCACCGTGGACGTCCATCTGTCCTGGCTGCGCCGCAAACTCGGCGACGACCCGGAGAACCCTCGTTTCATCCACGTCCATCGCGGAGTGGGCGTCCTGCTTGAGGATCGGCTGGAACCGGTGTCGGATACGGTCGCCGCGACGGCCGACTGATGTACCGCCGACTGGTCCTCTTCGGTCTGGCGGTGGTGGCGGTGTCGCTGATGGCACTCGTCATCCCGCTCGGGCTGGCTGCCCGCGACATCATCCGCGCTGAGGAGATCGGCGAAGGCGCCGACCATGCCCGGCTCACCGCCGACGCGTGGCAGCAGGAATGGCAGAAGACCGGCAAGGACCGGATCTCCTCGGTCGCGGTGCCCGGCGGCGAAGGGTCGGTGACGTTGATCCCGCCCGGGGGGGACCCACTGGGTCATCCGGTGGACGGTCGCGCCGAGCCCGTGATCACGTCCGCCCGCACCGGTGAATCCGCGCGGTTGGACGTGGGCGACAGCGTGTTCGTGTCGGCTCCGGTGCCGCTGGACGATGCCACCGGGGTGGTGCTGGTGACCATGGATTCCGAGAACCTGCGCGAAGGGCTGGCTCCCCGGTTGCTGGCTCTGGCTGCCGTCTCGGCGGCGCTGCTGGGTTTTGCGGCGGCCGCCGCCTGGCTGTTGGCGCGGCATACCGCCCGACCGATCCGAGACCTTGCGGCCACCGCCGACCAGATGGCCGACGGTGATCTGACGGCCCGGGCCGCACCGTCGTCCATCAACGAGGTCCAGGACGTGTCCGTCGCGCTCAACCGACTGGCCCAACGGGTCCAGGAACTGCTCGCCGACGAACGGGCGAACGCCGCGGAGCTGGCTCATCAGTTGCGGACGCCGTTGACCGTGCTGAGTGTGGACATCGACGGGGTGACCGACCCCGAGGTACGTGCCCGACTGACCGAGGACGTGCTGGCGCTCCAACGCCAGACCGACGAGATCATCAGCACCGCCCGCCGCAGCGCCCGCGAAGGTCTGCGCGCTCGCTGTGATGCCGCGGCTGTGGTCGGTGACCGGGCCCGGTTCTGGCAGGTCCTGGCTGAGGACCAGCACCGCGCCGCCACCGTGTCGGCCCCCGCCGACCCCCTGTGGGTGCGCCTCACCGAGGAGGACCTGACGACGTTGGTCGACATCCTGCTGCAGAACGTCTTCATCCACACCGACGAAGGAACCGCCTACGAGGTGTCACTCGGTCCGGACCGGGCAGGCGGTGGTGCGGTCCTGGTGGTGCGGGACTACGGGACCGGGTTCACTGCCGACGACATGCCCGCCGGGGGCACCGAGGGGACCACCGGGCTGGGGCTCTCGATCGCCGAACGACTGGCCGACGCGTCCGGCGGGTCGCTGCGTCACCACAACGATCACGGTGCCGTGTTGGTGGTGACGCTGGGTCCCGCTGCCGACTAGATCACCGCCGGATCAGCCGTTCCCCCGCAGTGAGCACCGGATCACCGGGTGGCGGGCCACCCGGTAGGTGCGGGTGAACGTCGCCTTCTTTGCGTCGCCGTTGCGCGCGCTGATCCGAACCCGGATCGACAGTCCCGTGGAGCACGAGGGTCGGGCGCTGATCCGGTAGTTCGTCCGCACCAGCTCGGCCGGCCCGGCGTCTCCGGGGCCGCGGGTCACGATCCCGCAGAGTCGCCGGCCCTGCGCCCCGGTCACCGGCCGCCCCTTCCACCGGCACGCGGTCCGCACGGCCGTGACGGTCCCGTTGGTCCGGACCGAACGGACCAGCAGCGACCGCCGATCGACCTTCACCGTGCTCTTGGTCTTCGCCGACACCTTCAGAACCGTCGTCTGAGTCGGAGTGGGCGTGGGCGTGGGGGTCGGCGTGGGAGTGGGGGTCGGCGTGGGCGTCGGCGCCGCCTTCGGCGTCCCCGACTTGGCGTTGGACGCCGGCGATGCCCCGAAGGCGTTCCGCTGCCGCACGCGCACTGAGTACGTCGTGCCGTTGGTGAGTCCCTTGATCGTGAACGTGCCGGACGTTCCGCCGGATGGCCGCCAGGCCCCGCCGTCCAATGAGTACTCCACCTCGGTGATCGGGGAATTGCCGTCCGACCCCAACGTCGCGCTGACTGCCAGTGAGGCGTCCTTCCCGGTCACGGACTTCAACACCGGGGCGGCGGGGGCGTGGGGGCACGGGTCCTCGTCGTGCTGCCACACCAGGAACGGGAAGCCACCATTGACCGATGAATCGGCCGGGACACAGATCCCCCACACCTTCTCGGTCCCCGAGCGCTGACCACCGGTCTGGATGTCCCAACCCGCGTCGGCGAATGTGGCCTTGGACTGCATCTGGGTCTCGGTGGCTGCGGTGCCCTCCCCACCGACGATCGTCGGGTTGGCGGTGCTGTTCCAGAACGATTGGCCCTGCAGGTCGGGCGCGTCGCCCGCGGAGCCGACGAGGCCACCCGCCACGTCGGCGGTCACCGTCCCGGTCGCGTAGGTGTCGGCCAGCACCTTTCCCAGGTTCCCCCCGCCGTCGGCATCCAACTGTCCGATCAGACCACCGGCCGGTCCCGTCCCGCCGTTCACGTCACCCCGCGCGTAGGAGTCGATCACGGCACTCTTGGAGTCGTAGGCGCCCAGGCTCCCCAGGAGTCCGCCCACCACATCCGACCCGGTCACCGAACCGCTCGCGAAGGACCGTTCGACCACCACGTTGCCGGCACTGCCGAGGAGACCGCCGACCCAGCTGTTGCTGCTGGTGACATCGCCGGTCGCCGATGACCGGCGGATCACCCCGTGGTTGAAGTCCCCGACCAGTCCCCCGGTGTTGGAACTGCCGGTCTGCGTGACCGAGCCAGACGCGTGACTGTTGTGGATGGAGACATAGTCGGCCGCACCGAGCAACCCACCAGCCGAGAACCCCGATGCCGTGACGTTGCCGGACGCAGCGGATTCCAGCACTCGGGCATTGAGCTGGATACCGACCAGGCCGCCGACATTCCGGCGACCCGAGACGTCACCGGCGGCCTGGACCCCGGACAGTTCGGTGTCGCCCTGACCCAGTGCTCCGCCCACCTGATCATGGCCGCTGACGGCCACGTCGGCGACGCTGTCGGCCAGCGTGGCGGGGGCGTCCAACCGCCCGACGATCCCGCCGGCGGACGAACCGTTGGGGGCCGTCACACCGCCCGCTGCTGCGGTGTCGGCGACCGAGGCGGCTCCGGACAGGACCCCCGCGAGCCCGCCGGTGTAGCTACCGGTCGAGGTCACGTGGGCGGTGACGGCCACGTCCCGCACCCGCGAGTCGTTCACGGAACCCGCCGCGCCGCCCACGAACTGAGTTCCCGAGATCGTGACGTCGGCGGCGGACTTCGTCAGCGTCCCGCCACAGTCGAGACCACCGACCAGACCACCCACGTTCTCGCCGCCGCTGATCGTTCCTGTGGTGGCAATACGGTCCAGCACGCCACCGCACGCGTCGCCGACCGCGCCGCCGGCGTAGTTCACGCTCGTGACGCTTCCGTCGTAGGCCGACTCCGACACGTCGGAGTCCTGATTGATCCCGACCAGGCCGCCCGTCTGTCCTGTGCCGGTGATCGTTGCGGTGGCCGTGACCTTACGGACGCCGGAGTTCACCAGTTCACCGGCGATGCTGCCCGTGGCTGCGTCGCCCGAGACTGATCCGGCGACAGACACGTTCGAGATCAGGGCACCCGACTGGGCGCTGCCGGCAACGGCGCCGACCTGGTTGCCTCCGGTGACGGCCACCCCGGTCAGGGTCAGTTCCGAGACGCGTCCTCCCAGCAGAGTCCCAAAGAGGCCCCGGCGGTCGGCGACGGTGGTGATGGTCAGGCCGGAGATGGTGTGATTGGTGCCCCGATAGGAGCCCGTGAAGTCCGGGATCGGTTCCCAGTCGGCTGCCGTCAGGGCGATGTCCTCGACCTGTCGGAAATGACTGCCGACGCAGAAACGAACCTCGTCGAGGTCCGTCTCGCTGCCCACAAGGTAGGGGTCGGCCACGGTTCCGGTGCCGCCCGCAGCCGGCGCGCCGCTCCAGGCGTTCTGCCAGTAGGTGACACAGTTGCCGTTCGCCGACGCGGGCGGGGCGACCGCCAGCAGCGACGCCGAGATCAGGGCACCGGCGGCCACTGCCGCCGACCCCGCACGCAGCTTCGAGCGGAACAGGTGGTGGGGCAGCCGCGTCCAGAGCATCCGCACTCCTCGAGTCAGGTGGCCCGCTCTGTGTAGCAGAGCTGAACTCGGGATTCGCGTCGGCGCTGAACCGGGAGCGCCGTCACTCAGCCGGGGTGGTCCACCGCAACCCGGGGAAGATCGCGAAGTCAGTGTCGTAGGACACGAGGGTGGCGTCGTGTTCGATCGCCAAAGCGGCCAGGAAGGCATCGTTCACGAGGTTGCCACCGACGCCCCTCCCCACGACCAGGTCCCGCCAGATGCTTCGGTGCCGGGGGCCCGGAGCGAGCCGTCGAACCCTGGGGAGGTCATGCCAAGCAGCAACGACGGAGAAGGCATCCTGCGGGGCGAGTGCCCCGGGGAAGATCCGGCGGTTGGTCGTCAGCCGCACCACGGCGAGGTCGACGACATCGGCGATGCCGATCAATTCTGGGCCCGACACCACCGACTCCCACCAGTCAGAGGCGCTCGGGTGCAGGGCAGCGTCGGAGTCAACGACATACAGAAGTACGTTGACGTCCGGAACGATCATCGACCGGACTCTTGTCTCCGAAGGAGTTCCTCGTCCTCCAACGCGCCGGCGATCCGCAGCGCGTGCGTGAGCTCCACATGCGGAGTCCCGAGCGCGAAGGTCACCTGCCGGTGGTCCGGCTCGACCGCCGCACCGTTCACCAGGCCACGACGAACGGCGCGATTCAGTGCCTCCTTGAAGGTCGCTCCCGTGGCCCGCATGTCGTCCTCAAGGAGGCGGGCGACATCCGGTTCCAGGGTCACCGTGGTTCGCATGGAGCATCATAGCATCATCTACCTAGGCATCAATGCATCACTCGCCGACGATGTCCCCTCACCCGGTGAACTGCCACGACGTGGCGAGCATGCCCAAATAGAGGAACGGCACCGCCACAACCCCCGCGGCGGTGGCCCACACGGTGCGGGTCCCCGACCCGCGGACGAGCAGGTACGTCGCCAGCACCAGGCCGGCCTCGGGCAGCAGGACATAGGGGGCCACCCCCGCAACGAGCGGGACGTTCTGCGGGAACCACAGCGGCAGCAGCGGGGCCGCCCACTCGGCCGCGGTGAACAACGCCAGACCTGTGATCACCACGACGATCAGCCCGGCTGTGACGCCCCACGCCCGCTCGGCGAAGTGCCCCACGAGCATCACCGGCAACAGGGCTATCACCCACATGCCTGCCATGAACAGCGGCACGGTGCCGATGAACGGCGATCCCGTCGCCGGGAACACCAGAACCCCGAGTTCCGCGGACAGGAACCAGTCGGGCAGCACCATCAGCACACTCATCGGCGCCAGGACGCACCACCAGCGCAGGACCAGAGAATCGCCGGTGCGCCACGCCACCAGCGCCACACCTGCGTTATAGCCGATCACCAGCAGGAGGACGCGGATGCCGAACGACGCCCAGGGAAGCAGCAGTAGCGCGACCGCGATCACCGCGAAGGCGACATGGAAGCCGATCCATCGACGTGCCTGCGCGGCCGAGGCGGGGGACTGGTCGGGCATGACGGCAGTCTCACACGACGACACCGACGCCGCCGGGTCACGAGGCATCGGTCAGACTGTGCGAGATCGATGAGGAGGACGCAATGAGAGCAGTCGTGCTGGGTGCCGGTGGCGGCATCGGGGCAACCGCAGCGCGGACGCTGGCGATCGCCGGCGGCTTCGACGAGCTGGTGCTGGCCGACCTCGACCCGGAAGCCGCGGCCGACGCAGCGAACGACTGGCCCGAGGTGACCTGCACCCTCCACACGGCCGGCGTGGACGTCTCCGATCCCATCGCACTCGCTGAGTTGCTCACCGGCGCGGACATCGTCGTCAACTGCGTCGGACCCTTCTACCGGTTCGGGCCCCCCACCTTGGCCGCGGCGATCGCCGCCGGTGTTCCCTACGTGGATGTCTGCGACGACCTCGCGCCGACCCTGCAGATGCTGGAACTGCACGACGAGGCGGTGGCAGCGGGGATCCCGGCGCTGATCGGAATGGGCAACTCCCCCGGCCTGGCCAATGTGCTGGTGAAGTACTGCGCCGACAACCTGCTGGACACCGTGACCGAGGTCGACATCCTGCACATCCACGGCGGCGAACCGACCGAGGGGGCAGCCGTGCTCAAACACCGGATCCATGCGATGACCAGCGATGTGCCCGTGTGGCAGGACGGTGCCGAACGCACGGTGCGGATGCTGGAGCCCAGCGGAGCGGAGTTCATCACCGACGTCAACTTCCGCCAGGTGGGCACTTACCCGGTGTACCCGTATCCCCACCCCGAGACGGTGACCCTGCCCCGGCACCTGCCCGATCTGCGCCGGGCGACCAACCGCGGAGTGGTCTTCCCGCTCTCCTACTTCGAACTCACCGCGGACCTGGTCCGAGCCGGGGTGTGCGGCACCGACCCACTCCTGGTCTACGGCGAACCGGTGGTCCCGATCGACTTCGCCGTCGCCCATCTGATCGACCAGCGACCGCAACTGCTGGCCGAAGCGGGCATCACCGAGCCGGGCGGTTGCCTGCGCATCGATGTCGCAGGGACCAAGGACGGCGCCGACCACCGCTTCGTGTTCTCGCTGTCGTCCCAAGGGTCCGGCGCCGCTGAGGGCACCGGGATCCCGGCCGCCCTCGGGGGGATCATGATGTCTCGCGGCGACCTGGCCACCCCGGGGGTCTACCCGCCGGAGGGGCTGGTCGATCCCCTGGCGATGCTGACACTGGCCACCCAGTTGCTCCCGCAGTTGGACGTGGCCGGGACCGGCGGATCGTTACCTATCCACATCGCCCACATCGACCCCGAGGGCCGGGTGTCAGAGGTGGATCTGTTCGCCTGATCGGCTGACCGCCACCACCGCATCCACGGCGTCGCCACGGGAGCGAGTGGCGGTTGCGACGCCCGGCGCGTCGGGTGGGACGCCCAGCGCCGTCAGGATCGCGGTCGTCCCGTACTTGCTCGCGTCCGGCGGTCCGCCGGGGTGGGTCGGATGATGACCTACCACCAGCAGGGTCCCCTCGGTCGCCTGCCAGGCCAGTCGGTGGACGGCGCGGCGGGCATCCGGGGGTCCGTGGAAATACTGCACGTTCACCAGATCGAAGGTCTTCGGCGGGTGCCACTGGGCGGCATCGGCGCGGATCCAGTCCACCTGCACACCGGCGTCCTGCGCCGCGGCGGCGGCCACGCGCAGCCCCTCGGCGGAGAAGTCCAGCGCGGTCGCCTGCCAGCCGCGTCGGGCGAGCCACACCGCGTCGGCGCCTTCACCGCAGCCCACATCCAGTGCGGTCCCCAGCGACAGTTGTGCTGCCACCTCGACCAGCACCGGGTTGGGTTCACCGGACCACGTGCGGCCGGGCGACCCGTATCGCTCATCCCACATCTGCTCGGTCACCCGCCCATTATCCGGGGCACCGTGGGGACGGGCCACTCGGCCCGCCGATCCGTCAGCCCGACAACCCGCCCCAGCGAAGCAGACCGCCGGCCTTGCGCAGCATGGCTGCCGCAGGAAGATCCGGGATGCCGTCGAGGACGACCGACATCCCCACGAGTCCGCGGCCATCGCGCACTCGCAACCGCCGGGCCAGTTCGATCAGATCGACCCGCCCCGCGGCGATGTCGACCAGCAGGCCCGCGGGCCCCAGGACCGCGGGCCCCAGGCGATGATGGTCGTCGGCGGCGACCGTGGTCCGCCAGCGGCCCGGTTCGGCGCCGGTGCCTGCGTTCACCTCGGGCGTCACTGCTGCGATGGACGCAGTGGCGTCCAGCCGGGCGGCCACCGCCCCGGAACTGTCCACGAGAGCCACGACCCCCAGGCCATCCAGGTCCGGCACCGACGCCGCCCCAGCGGGGCGGAGGTCGCGGGCGATCACCGCCAACTGGAACGAGGCCGCGTGGATCAACGTCCCCAGCGGCACCGGTCCCAGCGGAGAACCCGTGACCAGTTGCGCTTCGGCCGCAGCACCTGCAGAGGTGACCCAGTCGGCGATGTGGTCCCGGGCGGTCAGGACGGCCGACAGCACGTCGTCGTCGGAGGCGTCCGCGTGGGCTGCCCGCAATCGCTTCTCGGCCGCGTTCTCACTCTCGGTCTCCAGTACGCCGGCGCGGGCGTCGTCGATCATGCCGTGGATCCCGCGCGCATCGGGCCAGGCGCCCAACGGGATCAGCAGGTCGCGGACCCGGTTGCCCCGCGACCGGGTGCGCCCCTGCGGATCGACGGACTGCGCAACCGGGATGAAGAGGTCCCACGATCGAAGGACCCGGTCCCGCAGGTCGGAGAAGTCACTCACAAGCCCCCGTTCACCATCGTCCGGCCGCAGCGGATCGGGCAGCAGATCGGCAGCCATCAGTGCTCCGGGAACCGATCGGCCGCTTCGGGCCGCGGTAACGGTTGTGCCTTGGCCAACGCGTCGGTGGGGGCGCTGCCGTAGCGTCCCGGACCCTGTGGATCGAGCGCATGCAGCCAGGACATCGTGAGTCCGAACGTCCGGGTCGCGATCTCCGCGGCGGTGCGGAAGTCGTCGGGCCGGGTTCGGATCGGCCACGGCCCCGGCAGGTACAGCACGGTGCGGTCGGTGACCAGCTCCAGGTCACGTCGTACCTGTTGCGCGGCCATGATCGCCGCGGTGCGCAGCAGCCGACCGGTCGCGGTGTCCTCACGCTCGGGGGGCATGACCGTGAATCCACAGTCCAGGACCACCAGCGTCTGGGCGCCGAGCCCCGCAGCCACCTTGATCGGCACATTGGCGACCAGCCCGCCGTCCACCAGGGTCCGCCCTTTGCGCTCGACCGACGGGAAGACCAGCGGGATGGCGGCGCTGGCCAGCAACGCGCTGACCAGGTCGTCGCTGTCCAGGCTGACCGCCCGGCCGGTGGTGAAGTCTGTCGCCATCGCGGTCAGCGGCAGTTGCAGGTCGGCGAAATCGCGGGCCGTGATCGCCCGCTCGATGAACGCACGCAGCCCTTCGTTGGACACCGCCGCCGGACGTCCCGCGGCCAGGTTGACCGCGTGTTTCACCAATGTGCCGAAGATCTCCTGCCGGGTCACGGTCGACCACAGTTCCGTCAGACGTTCGGGCGCGGCCGCCGGGTCCTCGGCGACGACAGCACCGTTGAGCGAACCGACCGAGGTACCGACCACAAGATCCGGAGTGAGATCGGTCTGGGCCAGCGCCCGGATGTGACCCAACTGGACGGACCCGAAAGACGCGCCACCGGCCAGCACATAGGCGATGGGCCGGGGCAGCCGCTCGGCGAGTTCGATCTGGGCCATTGCTGTCCTCCGCGGCGCCGGATGCGCCGCGGACCAGCCTGTCAGACCGGGACTGCCGCTGCCTCCCGGGGCACCGCACCAGTGTCCTGTGCGGGTCAGCCCTCGAGCAGCGCCTCGCCCGGATAGCCGCCCGGGGAGAAACCGGGTGGGATGGCGAACACGGCCGAGCCGACATGGGTGACCCACGTGTTGAGGGCATCGCCGTGCGCCAGGCGCCGTTGTACCGGGACGAACTGACGCAGCGGGTCGGTCAGGTAGGCAGCGAACAGCAGCCCCGCGTCCGGTTCCGTTCCGACCGTGTCGTCGTAGTTGTACGGCTGTCGGGACATCCGTTCCTGCGGGTCGGCCGGATGCGCCAGCCGCACATGGGCGAAGTCCGGGATCGTCGGCAGGCCGGACTCATCGACGGCCGACAGGTCCGGGGTGTCGAACTCGGTGGATCCGGTCAGCGGCGCCCCCGAATCCATCCGACGCCCCATCACAAGTTCCCGGCTGCGCCGGTCGACCGCACCCCACCGCTGCAGATCCATCCGGATCCGGCGGAGCACCATGGCACTACCGCCGTGCAGCCATGTGGGACCGCCGGCAACCCGCACCACGTGGTCGAAGTCAGCGCTCCCCGGCGCCGGATTGACCGTGCCGTCGACGTAGCCCATCAGATTGCGCCCGGTGGCGCCGGGATCACGGCTCACCGCATCCCGTTGGAAACCCCGTTGGATCCACCGGACCTGCGCCACCTCCGCTGCATTGGTCAGCAGCATCTGCTGCGCGTGGTGCAGGTCGATCAGGTCCTCGGAGCGCACCTGGACCAGCAGCTCGCCCCCGGACCACCGCGGGTCGAGTCGGTCCCCGGCGAAGTGAGGCAGCGGGGCCAGCCACTCGGGACGTTCGTCGGAACGTCCGATGGTCGGGAAGAACCCCGGACCGAACCCGACGGTGATCGTGAGCCCGGTCCCGGGCCGGGCCAGTTGCGGGGCGGTGTCGGCCAGCGTCGGTCGCCCCGAGGTCAGCCGGGCGATGTCGTCGGCCCAGACCCGCAACAGGCGGGCCACGTCACCTCGGCGGGAATCGGGTCGCAGATCGAGCGCGATGAATGCAGCGTGTGCGGGTAGCGGAGGTTCCAGTCCGGCCTGGTGCGGCCCGTGACAGGAAGGGGACGCCACGGCATCCTGCGCCAGTGCGGGAGCCGGGTCGGTGAAGGCGAGGGCGCCCAGGGCCGCGGCACCACCGAGAAGGCGGCGCCGCGACACGGCGCCCGAGGGATGCTCGGGCATGGGTCAGGACATCCCGGGCGACGGGGCGGCCGACGGCTGGTAGTCCTCGGCACCACCGGCGAATTCGCGCGCCGGTGCAGTGAACTGCACGGTCGCGCCCCCTGAGCAGGTGAGCGTGAAGGGCACCTCCGCCCCGGCCTTGATCGGTGCTGACACGCCCATGAGCATGATGTGGAAGCCGCCGGGTTCGAGCGTGAGCGTGCCGTTCGCAGGCACAGCGAACCCACCGGGGACGGGCTGCATCACCATCTTCCCGCTGTCGTCCACGACCTCGTGCAGTTCGCTCATTGCCGAGTCGGGAGTTGCCGCGGCGGTGATGGTGACCTCTGCACCGGAGCTGTTGGTGAGGGTGCCGAAGGCGGCCGTCATTCCCTTGTCCGCCGCCTTGACCCACGGGTCGGAGACGGTGATGGGACAACCCTCGGGCTGGCTGGGGCTGCTGGCCGTGGTCGTGGACCCGCTGGAGCAGGCAGCCAGACCGCCGAGCAGGACGGCGGAGGTGGCCGCGGCGATCCCGCCGCGGGTGAAGCGCGTACGCGCGGAGACGTGATTCATTGCAGTTCCTTGCTGTCGGTTCACGGACATGCCGCCACTGCGGCGACACGGATCGGCCGCTGTGATCAGGGATCCACCAGCCCGACGCGACCGCTCAGACCGGAACTATCAGGGACCCGGCATTGATCGGCGGTCCGCGCCGTCGGCCACCCCGAGCCAACCGCACCGTCGCGGGAGTCCCACGATCCATCGGCCACACCGGGACGACCGGAACGTCCGTCGGCACGGGTCCGGACAGCCGCGGCAGCGGCGTGTTCGTGACGGTGGCGAGCACCCGGACCACCGCAACGGCAGCTCGCTCACCGGCGGTCAGCCACACCGCCAGTGCGACCGCAGCCGCGGCGTGGGCGGTCATCATGGCCGGGTTCAGGATCAGCGACGTGACGCCTTCGCCCCATGCGGACAGGAGCGTGGGCCCCAGTGCCGACCCTGCGCGTCGCACTCCTTCGTGGGAGTGGACCGCCGCAGTCACAGGCCCCGGTGCGGCGTGGTCCGCGTGGCCGGACCCGGATACGCGGCTGAGCGCCAACCCCAGGTGCACTGCCCATTGGCCCACCAGGAGCACGAGGAAAGTGCGCAGCCAGGAACCGGGCGCCCCTTGCAGGAGTCTCACTGTGGCGACCGCGAGCAGAGTCAGGACCACGAGGTGAACGGGGGTGACGGTGTGGCTCCCGCCGGACTGATGGGCGACGACTCCCGCTGCGACGACCAGCACCCCGGTCGTCGCGGCGCGCACCCACGGCCTCGCCATCACAATTCCCGATGTTATTCCGCCGCTAGGCTGACGTGATCAAGGAGGTCTCGTGGCACCTGCTCCGCACGTGTGGTTCCGCACGCTGGTGGTCGCCGTCGCGGCGGCGGTGACCTTCGGTGGGCTGGCGACGGTCCCGGCGGCGGCAGGGGTCGATCCCACCCCCGCGCCCGCTACGACGAGCGCGACCACCACCGAGTCGGACTCGCCGCCGGTCGCCGAAGCGGGAACGCTGCGGTGGCAGCGCTGCCGGTCCGCAGGTCTCGCCCAGGCCCGCTGCGCCAAGTTGCGAGTCCCCCTCGATCCGGTCGATCCCAGCGGCCCCACTATCCGGATCGCCCTGTCGCGGGTCGCGCACACCTCCAGCGATCGGAAATACCGCGGCGTGCTGCTGCTGAACCCCGGCGGCCCGGGCGGCTCCGGGCTGCGGATGTCGACCACGAACAACTCGCTTCCGGCCAAGGTCGCCGGCCGCTATGACTGGATCGGTTTCGACCCGCGGGGGGTCGGCGCCAGTCGCCCGCACCTGAGCTGCCGGCCCTCGTACACCGGGTTCGCGCGGCCCGACTACTACCCCAAGCCCAAGGCGAATGCCGACCGCTGGCTGAAGCGGTCCGCCAAGTACGCCCGCGCGTGCGAGCGCAACGGCGGTGCCCTGCTCGACCACATGCGCACCACCGACGTGGCCGCCGACATGGACCGCATCCGGGCCGCACTGGGCGCCGACCGCCTGAACTTCCTGGGATTCTCGTACGGCACCTACCTGGGCCAGGTCTACGCGACGCTGTTCCCGGGCCGGGTCGGGCGGATGGTCCTGGACTCCAACGTGGATCCACAGCGGGCGTTCTACCAGGCGAACCTGGATCAGGACGTCGCCATGCAGCGAGTCCTGAACAAATGGTTCCGCTGGGTAGCTCGTAAGAACGGCGAGTTCGGATTGGGACGATCTGCCAAAGTCGTCGCCGAGCGATTCGACCGCACCCAGGATCGACTGCGGCGACACCCTGCTGGGGGGAAGATCGGACCCGCCGAGTGGACCGACATCTTCAACCAGGTCACCTACTCGATGTTCGCCTGGCGACCCCTGGCCCAGCTGTTCGGCAACTATCGCGAGACGGGGAAGAGCAAGGACCTGGTGCAGGCGTTCAAGGGAACGTCCATGTACGGCGACGACAACACCTACGCCGTGTACAACGCGGTGCAGTGCACCGACGCCCCCTGGCCGGACCAGTGGTCGACCTGGAAGCGGGACAATTGGGCCACGTACCGTGATGGCCCGAACTTCACGTGGATGAACGTATGGTTCAACGCCCCCTGCCTGAATTGGCCGGTCGCGGCCGGTCCCCGCGTCACCGTCGGGAACGACAGTCCGCTGTTGTTGGTGGGCGGTTCGGACGACGGCGCGACTCCCTTCACCGGGAGTCTGACCGTGCGCCGCCTGTTCCCCCAGTCCTCGCTCGTGGAGCTGAAGAAGACGGTGAGCCACGCGGTGGGTCTCACCAACCGCTGCTCCCGCAAGTGGATCAGCCGCTACCTGGCATCCGGTGAACTGCCGCAGCGCAAGCCCGGGGACCGGCCGGATGTGCGCTGCGACCGGGAGGCCGGAACGTGACCATTGATCGTCGTTCCTTCCTGACCGCCGCGGCCCTCGCCCCGGTGGCCGTGTCGGCGGGCGGGAAGGTCGCGGCCGCTGCCCCGGGACCGCGCGCGGTCCCGATGGTCGGGCGCAAGGCCTGGGGTGCGATGAAGCCGCGGCCCGGCCGGGAACCGCATGTCGTGCGTCGCATCACGCTGCATCACTCCGGCGTGCGGCTCACCGACGATGCACAAGCGCCCGCACGCGTGCGCCAGCACCAGCAGTGGCACATGATCAACAAGGGGCACGTCGACATCGACTACCACTTCCTGGTCGATCGGCGCGGGACGATCTATCAGGGGCGCAACCCGCGCTTCCGCGGGGACACCCAGACCGAGTACGACCCGACCGGCCATCTGCTCATCTCCTGCGAAGGTGACTACGAAGGGTCGGGCGGCCAGCGACCCAGCGGCGCGATGCTGAAGTCCCTGGTGCGTCTGATGGCTGCGACCGCGCAGAGGTACGACGTCCCAGTGCGCCGGATCCGGGGACATCGCGACTACAGCGACCAGACGGACTGCCCGGGCAGTCGACTCGAGACTCTGATCACCGATGGCAGCGTGGCCGCCCGGGTGACGGAGACGATGGCCCGTGGTGCGTGGGTGGCACGGCGTCTGCCGACCGCCGAGGGACGGGCCCTCATTCGGCGCATCGAGTCGCTGTGACGCACCTGACAGCAGGTGTGAACTGATACCCCCTGGGGTATAGGATGAGCAGGCGAACGGAGGTCACATGAGGATCCTGGTGGTGGGCGGCGTTGCCGGCGGAATGAGTTTTGCCGCCCGAGCGCGACGCTTGGACGAGTCGGCCGAGATCGTCGTCTTCGAACGCGATCCCTATGTCTCGTTCGCCAACTGCGGTCTGCCCTATTACGTGGCCGGTGAGATCCGCGAGCGGGACGACCTCTTGCTGCACACGCCCGAGTCGCTGGCGGCATCGCTGGCGCTGGACGTCCGAATCGGCCACGAGGTCATCAGCATCGACCGCGCCGCCCGCACTATCACCGTCCGCACCCCCGACGGCACCGAGGCCGTCGAACCCTATGACGTCCTGGTGCTCAGCACCGGTGCGGCACCGATCATCCCGCCGATCGACGGTTTGGAACTGCCCGAGGTCCGCCGTCGCACCCACGTGCTGCGAAACGTCCCCGACGTCGACGCGATCACGGCGTTGGTCGATCAGGGCGCCGAGACGGCGGTCATCCTGGGAGCCGGTTTCATCGGACTGGAGATGACTGAGGCACTGGTGAACCGGGGGGTCTCGGTGGCACTGGTCGACCTGGCCAACCAGGTGTTGTCGCCGTTGGACCCTGAGATGGCGCGCACCGTGCAGACCGAACTGACCCGCGCGGGCGTGGACGTCCATCTGGGGGTCAGCGCCACTGCGATCGACGACACCGCGGTCACCTTGTCCGACGGCACGCGACTGCCCGCGGACCTGGTCGTGATGGCCATCGGGGTACGCCCCGAGAGTGACCTGGCGGTCGCGGCCGGGCTGGAGCAGGGGGTGCGGGGTGCGATCCGGGTCAACGGCCACAGCCTGACCAGCGATCCCGCCATCTACGCGGTCGGCGACTCGGTCGAAGTCACCGACGCGGTCACCGATCAGGTAGGAGTGGTCCCGCTCGCCGGGCTGGCGAACCGCCAAGGCCGTGCGGCGGCTGACCACCTGTTCGGGCGCGACGATCACCGTCCGCCGGCGTTGGGCACGGCCATCGTCCGGGTGTTCGACGTGACCGCGGCAACCACCGGGGCGTCGGAGAAGGTCCTTGCCGCGCGCGACGTCGACTACCGCAAGATCTACCTGCACCCCAACGACCACGCCGGGTACTACCCCGGCGCCTCGTCGATCCACCTGAAACTGCTGTTCGCGCCCGACGGCCGCGTGCTCGGCGCCCAAGCGGTCGGCAAGGCGGGCGTCGACAAACGTATCGACGTCATCGCCACCGCACTGCGGGCGGGCATGACCATCGACGATCTGGCCGAACTGGAATTGGCGTACGCCCCACCCTTCGGATCCGCCAAGGACCCGGTGAACATGGCGGGGTTCATGGCGCAGAACCTGCTCCGCGGCGATGTGCGGTTCTGGTACGGCGAGGAACTGGACCGGCTGCCCGACGACGCTGTTCTGCTCGACGTCCGCACTCCGCGTGAGGTGTCCCGCGGCGCGTTGCCGGGTGCGATCAACATCCCCCACACCGAGTTGCGCGAACGGATCGGCGAACTGCCCCTGGGCCGGCCGGTCTATGCCTACTGCGCCAGCGGCTTCCGTTCCTACCTGGCTGCCCGTCTGCTGATGCAGCGCGGCTTCGACGCCGCGACACTGGCCGGGGGCATGGCCACCATGAGGTCGTGGCTCCAGATCGACCGCGAATCCGCTGAATAGCCGTCCCACCCACCGACAACCAACACCGAGGAGAGATCCATGTGCAGTCCCGCGACCTGCCGCAGCTGCGGCAAGGCCACGTACACCGGCTGCGGCCAGCATGTCGACCAGGTCCTGGCCGCCGTCCCCGCCGATCAGCGCTGCGAATGCCGCACCGCCCCGACCGGAACCGCCAGCGGCGCCGGTGCCGGGATCTTCAGTTGGAGCCCCCGCCGCTGAATCCTTGAGTCTGGGGCCTCAGTCGACGATCCGGACGATGGAGATCTCTTTGACGACCCCGTCTCGGGCCCGGAAAGTGGTGACCACCGCACCCACGAGCGCGTCACCCAACGTGCAGTCAGTCCACAGTGCGCCACGCTTCGTCGCACATTGCACGTCGTAAGTGGAACGCAGTCGGCTGAGAGTGCTGCCGACCCCGATGCCCTCACTCGTATGAGCGCCACCCGTGCCCAAGGTCATGCCCACCACTCGGCGGCCGTTCATATCGACATGCAGTTGGTTGGTGAAGTGCCACATGGAGAACGGCCCGAAGACGTTGGTGCCGGCCGTGATGTCATACGGCTTCCCGACGGCTCGGCGCACCGAAGCGGGAGAACCACCGAGCCGGATTCCCAGCATCCCCACTCCCGGTGAGATGAGCGTGTTGCGGAAGTTGCCCCCCTTGGCGACCCGGGCACCGCTCCGGGTCGGTCTGGTGCGACCCATCCCCGGAAGGCTCTCGGCCTTGATCGACGGGCGGGGGATCTGCAGGGCGGGCGCCTCTCCCCAACGGCCGAACATGCCGGTCGCCGGAGTACCGGCCGCGATGCGGAACTGCAACGGCAGCGGGACTCCTGTGGCCCGCACCCACACCTCGACCTCACCGCTGACGATCCCGGTGGCCGGAACACCATCGATGACCCGACTACCGATCAGGCGCGGTACCGCGCTCGTGTTGGTGATCACCCCTACCAGGGCACGCACCGACGACAGGGTCTGGAAGGCGTGCGCGGCCGGGAGCGATCCGTCTGCCTTGCCGCCGTATCCCAATCCGGCCGCCGAGCCGGTGGACAGGGCCAGCCACCGACCACCCAACCGCCGCGAGGCTCTGGCGCTGAGGCTGGCGCGGAAGGCAGCGTCGCCCTTCAGGAAGATGCGTCTGGCGGTGCCGACCACTTGAACCGTGCCCGTGCCCGGCTGGCTGATTATCCCTCTGCTGCCCCGTCCGGTCACCGTGATCACGGCCGTCGAGCGCTGTGATCCGATCCCGCTACTCAGCGACACCTGGAACCCCCGTTGGGCGGAGAGTGCTGTGACCGAACTGGCGAGCAGTGTGGCCGCGTCCGGTGCCGCTGCCTGACTCGGACCGGCGACCACGACGGCCCCCGACGTCAGGGCAAGGGCGGCCACCGCCGCAACACCCCGGACCGCAGTGGCCATGCCGGTCACCTCCCGATGTCACCGTAGATCGCAGGGACCCGCGATCGCGCGCTGCGACGTAGGCTGGCCCGGTGACTGACACCCCCGAAGATCTGCGCACCTTCACCGGAACCGGCTCGTATCTGACCAATCCCGCACTCGAGGCCGCCGTGCAGGCCGCGCTGGTCCTGCAGAAGCCGCTGCTTGTCCGCGGCGAACCCGGCACGGGCAAGACCCTGCTTGCCGAGGCGATCGCCGAAGCCGAGGAGCTGGAGTTGATCACCTGGCACGTGAAGTCGACGACGCGGGCGCAGGACGGGCTGTACCAGTACGACACCGTGCAGCGGCTCTACGACAGCCGGTTCGGCGACCACGATGTGCGGGACATCCGGGAGTACATCCACATGGGTCCGATGGGCCGGGCGTTCCGCTCCGATCAGCGGACCGTATTGCTGATCGACGAGATCGACAAGGCGGACATCGAGTTCCCCAACGATCTGCTGCACGAGCTCGACCGGATGCGGTTCACCGTGGCCGAGACCGGTGATGTCGTGGCCGCCCAGCATCGGCCCATCGTGGTGATCACGTCCAACGCCGAGAAGGAACTGCCCGACGCCTTCCTGCGCCGCTGCGTGTTCCACTTCATCGACTTCCCTGACCGCGATCTGATGAGCCGGATCGTGGCGGTGCATCACCCTGGCCTGGACGAACAGTTGCTGCAGAACGCGCTCGATGTCTTCTACGGTGTGCGCGACATGGATCGGCTGCGGAAGCGGCCTAGCACGAGCGAACTGATCGACTGGATCGCCATGCTTCAGTCGCTGGGAATCACCGAGGTCGACCAGAGTGCGGGCACCCCCTTCCTCGGGACGCTGCTGAAGAAGGAGCAGGACCTGCAGGCGTTCGACGACGAGGCCAACGGCCGCAACCGACGGCGCTACATGTGACCGATCGTCCGCCCCCTGCCGCGCGGCCGAGGACGGCGGCGCCGTTCTACCTGCCGCTGATCTACCGGCTGCGCCGGATGGGGGTACCGGTGGGGACGCAGGAGGCGCTGGCACTGGGTGATGCCCTGGCTGCCTACCTGCATGGTGAGTCGCTCGACGGGTTCTACTTCGTGGCCCGCTCGCTCTTGATCCATTCCGAGGGACACCTGGACGCCTTCGACCGTGCGTTCCTGGCCGAGTTCAAGGGTGTGACCGACGACGCTGTCCTGCTGGAACTGACCGAGGAACTGCGGCAATGGTTGGACGAGGCCCGCGAGGAACTCGACGCGCTCGGCATCGACGAGAGCGAACTGCTCGACCTACTCGACCTGGACACCCTGGATATCGATGAGTTGCGGGAGCTGTTCGAGCAGCGGAAGCGCGAGCAGACCGAACGCCACGACGGCGGCGACACCTGGATCGGAACCCAAGGCACCTCCCCTTTCGGGGAGGCGGGGTTCGCCGGCGCCGGCATCAGCACCGGTTCCTCGGGCGGTGGTCGCCGGGCGTTCCACACCGCGGACGCCCGCCAGTACCAGGGCTATCGCTCCGATGTCACGCTGGACATCCGACAGATGGAGGTGGCGCTGCGCCGGCTGCGGGCCTTCGTCCGCGAAGGCGCCGAGCAGGAGCTCGACATCGACGCCACGATCGATGCGACCGCACGCAACGCCGGCGAGATCGAGGTGATCACCCGCCCACCCAGCCGGCCGAACACCCACGTGTTGCTGATGATCGACGTGGGCGGGTCGATGTTCCCCTACTCGGCCCTGATGTCCCAGTTGTTCAGTGCCACGAAGAAGGCCACCCACTTCAAGGACCTTCAGGTCTTCCACTTCCACAATCTCCCGTACGGGAAGGTCTACGAGACCGATCGGTTCACCGACCCGGTGTGGATCCGGGATCTTCTGCGCCGCTATGGCAGCCACTACAAGTTGATCATGGTCGGGGACGCCTACATGGCGCCCTACGAACTGGGGCAACGGGGCCAGTTGTCGCCCACCGACCGCACCGGCATCTCGGGTTTCGAGTGGCTCCATATGCTCAAGCAGCACTATCCCGATTCGGTCTGGCTCAACCCAGAACCATCCAGTCGCTGGCCCGGCTCGACCATCGAGGCAATCGCCGGTGTCATGGACATGTTCCCGCTCACGGTGGACGGCCTGACCGAGGCCATGAACCAACTGCGTCGCTCGCCCCGATAACAGTTACGCTGCGCGCCGGTCGCTGCGCCACTGCGAACGCGGGACGGGCTCGACCCTCCAGAAGGGCGCGCCAGGACTCGGGTCGGTGTTGCGGACGATGAGCCATCTGCCG
>CAZVYU010000013.1:0-35078 GCA_964631645.1 uncultured Actinomycetes bacterium | reverse complement strand
CGGCTGCGCGCGTGCTGGGCGAAGATGTCCAGGATCAGCCAGGTCCGGTCGACGACCTTGACCTTCACGACCTTCTCCAACTGACTCAGTTGGCCGGGGGTGAGCTCGCCGTCGCAGATCAGGGTGTCCGCGTCGAGCGCGCGCACCAGTTCGGCGAGTTCGCGGGCTTTGCCGGAGCCGACGTATGTGCCGGCGTCCGGTGTGGAGCGGCGCTGGACCAGGGCATCGAGCACCACCGCTCCCGCGGTCTCGGCCAGGCGGGCGAGTTCCTGCATCGACCGGTCGGCCTGCGCCGCGCTCCCCGACGTCCAGACCCCGATCAGCACCACCCGTTCGAGCCGCACCTGCCGGTACTCGACCTCGCTGATGTCGGTGAGTTCCGTGGACAGTCCCGCGACCCGGCGCAGCGCCTCGCGCTCCTCGACCTGGAGGCTGCCGTCGGTGGGGGCGGAGTCGGAGGTCACCGGTGTTCCTGCCACCAGCCGGCATCGATGTGCCCGTCGGCGACGAACACCGCGGGCCCGGTGAGGGTGATCTCGTCCCCGACCGTGACCACCACTTCGCCCCCGGGCACCTCGACGGTCACCTGCGCGGCTCCGCCATGGTGCCGGTGATGGACCCACCCCACCGCGCACGCCCCGGTGCCGCACGACAGCGTCTCGCCGGAGCCCCGCTCCCATACCCGCATGGCCACCCGGTCCGGGGCCTTGATCTGGACGAACTCCACGTTGGCGCCATCGGGGAACACTTCAGCCGGTGCTGCGGTCGCGCCGGTGATGTCGCCGACCTCGGCCAAGGTCTCCACCACCGCCACCGCGTGCGGGTTCGGGATGAGGGCACCGATCGCCGCGGCCGTGCGGTCACCGCCGCCCCAGTGCACCGTCACGTCATCGGCTCCGGCCCGCGTCACCGCCCCCATCCCGATGGTCACGTCGCCGCCGGCTTCGATTCGGACCGTCCGAAGGCCGCCCCTGGTCCGGATTGTGAAGTCCGGGGTGTCCACGAGCCCACCATCGACCAGATGCCGGGCGAACAGCCGCGCGCCGTTGCCGCACATCTCGGCCACCGTGCCGTCACTGTTGCGGTAGTCCATGAACCAGGAGGCGCCGTCGCGCACCACCCGCAGTACCCCGTCGGCTCCGATGCCCATCCGTCGATGACACAGCGCAGCCACCAACCGCGGCGTCAGATCGACCTGGTCGTAGTGATCATCGATCACGATGAAGTCGTTGCCGGTGCCGTGTCCTTTGCGGAACGGGATACCGGTGGTCATGGGTTCAGCCTATCGATCCGCGCGGTCAGGGGCACCGTGCCGCGATCGCCACGTCATACGCTTCGGCCACGAGCCGCAGCACCTCCGGCCACACCTGCACCGGCGGAACGTCCGTGTTGTGCCGTGTGATCCGTTCCCGCAGGCCATCGTCAGTGGCGATCCGGGCCATGTCCCGCGCCAGCAGGTCGTCGTCATCGGCGAGCATCCCGTTCACGTCGTCCGCGATGAACTCCGTCAGGCCCGTCTGGGCGCGAGCCAGGACCGGCAACCCCGTGGCGCGAGCCTCCAACGCCGCCAGACCAAAACTCTCCTTGATCGACGGTTGCACGAAGACATCGCTGCCGAGATAGAGACGACGCAGGTCCGGTCGGGTCAATCGGCCCAACAGCGTCACATCGTCGGACAGTCGGTGGTCGTCCAGGAAGGTCTGGAGCCGGGAGCGATGGGGTCCGTCGCCGGCGATGGCCAAGGTGATCCGCCGGTCGGGGTCCCGGGCGCGCACTTGTTCGCGGGCAGTGGCGAACATCCGGAGCAGGGGTACGGCACGTTTGCGCGGCGCCAGCCGCATGGCGGTGACGAAGCGGACCGTCGCCGGGTCGTGCGCCACACGTTCGTCGGCGTTCCATTCCCCCGGGTCGACCCCATTGGGGGTCACCAGAACCGTGACGTCGTCGGGCAGGACCGCTGCCATCCGGTCCGCGGCCATCCGGCTCACGGCGGCGGGCTGGACTCCCCGGCGGGTCCAGCGAGCCAGGGTGTTCGCCGCCCCGTACCCGGATCGGGCCGCTGTTCCCCAGACGCTGTGGACGGTGACCAGGACCGGAACGCCCACCTCGACCGCCGCCCGGATCCCGCCCCACGCGAAGGGCGACACGACGCCCAGATGGACGTGCACGACCTCGGGCCCGATGTCGCGCAACAACGGTGCGACGGTGGCCCGGGTCCGGGGATGCACCGGCAGTTCGAACGGCATCCGGGCCGTGTTGCGGAACACCGTGACGCCGTCGAGCAGTTCCCGCCCCGCGCGGATCTCCGTTCCGGGGGTCGCCGTGATGACCGAGACCTCGTCACCGGCCGCCGCCTGCCGGCGCGTCAGCTCGGCTACCTGCACCTCGATGCCCCCGAGCCGGGGCAGGTAACAGTCGCTGATGTGGGCCACTCGCACCCGCCGAGGCTACCGGGCTGCGGCCGCAGGCCGGGATCGGCCATGATGACGCGTGGCCCGCACCATCGTGTTCTTCCACGCACACCCCGACGACGAGGCTTTGCTGACGTCCGGCACGATGGCCCGCGCCGATGCCGAAGGTCAGCGGGTCGTGCTGATCACGGCGACCGCGGGCGAAGCCGGACTGGCCGATGCCTCGCTCACCGCATCGCTCGGCGCCCGACGGGTCGCAGAACTCGAACGGTCGGCGCGAATCCTGGGGGTCCAGCGGTTGGTGCTGCTGGACTACCCCGACAGCGGCCTCGACGGGAAGGGCTCCGGCGCAGCGACTCCGTTCAGTCGGATTCCCGTGGCGGAGGTGGCCGCCCGGGTGGCCGACGTCTGCCGCGAGGAGAGCGCGTCGGTGCTGGTCGGATACGACGCCAGCGGCGGGTACGGCCACCCCGACCACCGGCACGTCCACGACTGCGCCCGGTCGGCCGCCCAGTCAGCGGGGGTGCACTTGTTCGAGGCAACCGCTCCGCGGTGGCCGTTCTCGTGGGGGGTGCGGGTGGCGGAAGCGGTGGCGCCGCTGCCCCCCGACTTCGACCCGGAGCCCTTCCGCACCGCATTCACCCCGAGTCACGACATCACACATCGCGTGGACGTGCGCGACTATGTCGATTTCAAACGAGCGTCGTTGCGGGCCCATGCGAGCCAATCCACGGGCGCGGACGTGCGCACCCTCGGGGCGTTGCTGCGGTTGCCCCGTCCGGTGTTCCGAGCCTTTCTCGGCACCGAGTACTACCGGCGCGTGGGCTGATCCCACTCACGAACAGTGGCGAGAGCTTCGGCCGGGTCGTCCCCGTCGACCCAGTGGACCCGCCGGTCACCCCGGAAGGTGCGCTCCTGGCGGCGGGCCAGCGCCCGGGTGGCCTTGGCGGTGGCTGCCTGTGCCTCGGCCGCACTGAGGAGGCCGGCGATCTGATCGGCGGCCTGCGGGTAGCCCACGGCCCGGGAAGCCGTGGGAGCCGAGGCCAGCCCCTGCTCCAGCAGCCGCGCCACCTCCTCGATCATCCCCTGCTGCCACATCATGTGCGTGCGCTGATCGATGCGGCGATCGAGGTCGGCCCGGGACCGACGCGGCGCCAGGAACAGCGTCGGCACCCACGAGACGGGTTCCGGCAGCCGCGCCCGGAAGGTGCCGGTCAGTTCCACCACTTCGAGCGCCCGGATCACCCGGCGCAGGTTGCGCGGATCCATGTCCGCGGCGGCGTCGGGCGCCACCGCCCGCAACTGCTCGAACATCGCCGCTGCGCCCACCTCGTCGGCTTGCGCCTGAAGTCGTCGGCGGACCTGCGGGTCCTGCGGCGGCAGGTCGAGTTCGTCACACAGTGCTCGTACATACAGCGGCGACCCCCCGACAACGATCGGTGTCCGTCCGCGCGAGCAGATGTCGACAACGCTCGCGCGCGCATCCTGCTGGTACCGGGCGACCGACGCCGACTCCCTCAGGTCCCACCAGTCCAACGCATGATGCGGGACCAGTTCCCGCTCGGCCGCTCCGGGCTTGGCCGTGCCGATGTCCATCCCCCGGTACAACTGGAACGCATCGGCGTTGACGATCTCGCCCCCCAACTGCTGCGCCAATGCCATCCCGAGTTCGGACTTCCCCGAAGCGGTGCTTCCCACGATCGCGATCATCCGCACACCGGGTGCCGGGGGACGGCGGTCGGGGGCTGGCGAGGGCACTCAACTACCCTCTCAGGGGGACATCATCGACGACCGAGGAGGTCACATGAGCGACACGTTCGACAACCTGAAGGCCCAGGCACAGGGAGTGGTGGATCAGGTGAAGGACAAGGTCGGCGACCTGGCCGACCAGCATGGCGGCAAGGTGTCCGATGCCGTGAACCAGGCGACCGACTTCATCGACGACAAGACCGGCGGCAAACTGACGCCGGTGACCGACAAGGTCGACGCGGTGACCGGGACGGTCGTCAACTCGCTGCAGTCGCAGAATGACGGCGACGTCGCGCAGGCGGCGGACGCGGTGCAGGACGCGGCCAAGGATGCCGCCGACAAGGCCACCGGTTCCTGAACCAACCTGATCAGCGGGCGTCCGGGATCCCCGGGCGTCCGCTGATCTGTTCCCAGACCGCCACCCAGTAGGTGACGCCGAACGGGGCCCACGACGTCAGCGACTGTCCGGACCAATCGGGACCCAGCACGGTTCCCAGCGAACGCCACACCGACGCAGTCGTACACCCCACCGCCGCCGCGTTCCCATCGTCCAGTCCGCGCAAGGCACCGCTGTCACCGGTCGCAAGAGCGGCCGCAAGCTCCGCGTCCCACACCTGCCCCTCCGGGTTCGGTCGCGGCGCTTTGGGGCCCACCGACGCCGACCCGTCCGCCACATACAGCCGCGCTTCGCCGGGCCGAGGATCACCAGGGTGGATCCGCACCCGGACCCCGCGGTAGCCCACCCGATCGAGCAGGTGATCGGCAACCGCCCATCCGGTCGTCGACGCGCCCCCCGGGGTCCGGTCGCGCAGGTGATCATGAGCTGCCTCGATGACGATCTCGTCGGCGGAGAGCACCGCCTGCAGCGCCTCGTCACAGGCGGCCAGGACGGGTTCCAGTTCGGACGGTGTTGTCACGGCGATTCCCGGTAAGAGGACTGGGGCGGCCGGGACCACGATCAGCCAGGCGCTCACGGCATCGCCGGAATCCCCAGGGACACGGCTCCCGCCGCGAGCGGCCCGCAGGATGCTGCGTCCCGCGGCACCGGGTCGACAACTTCGACCACGCCGTCGGCCAACAGGTGATGCGGCGCAGCGTGAGTCGCCGTGGCCCGGACGATGTCTCCCGGGCGCAGGTCCGGGGCCGCGACGTGGATGAGGCGGTTGTCCCGGGCCCGCCCACTGATCCGGTCGGGTCCATCCTTGCGACCGGCCGCGTCGGAGATCATGATCTCCAGCTGGCGACCGATCTGGGCCTGGTTGCCAGCCCACGCGACTTCGTCGACGACGGTCACCAAGCGTTGGTATCGATCAGCGACCTCGGCGGCGGACACCTGGTCGGGGTACTCCGCGGCAGGTGTGCCCGGGCGCGGCGAGTACTGGAAGGTGAAGGCACCGGAGAACTGGGCGGTGCGCACGACGGACACCGTGTCGGCGAAGTCGGCCTCGGTCTCCCCCGGGAATCCCACGATGATGTCGGTGGTGATCGCCGCATCCGGCAACTGTTCGCGCACCCGGTCGATGATCGCCAGGAAACGGTCGCGCCGGTAGGAGCGGCGCATCCGCCGAAGGACAGCATCGGATCCGCTCTGCAGCGGCATGTGCAGGTGCGGCATGACCGTCGGGGTCTCGGCCATGGCGGTGATCACGGCGGGGGTGAAATCGCGGGGATGGGGGCTGGTGAACCGAACCCGCCGGATCCCGGGGACCTGGCCGACGGTGCGCAGCAGTTGGGCGAACGCGTCACGCTCTCCGAACTCGACACCATAAGCGTTGACGTTCTGGCCCAGCAGGGTCACCTCGCGGATCCCTTGCTCGGCAAGGGCGGTCACCTCACCGAGGATGTCGCCGGGGCGGCGATCTCGTTCCCTTCCGCGCAGCGAGGGCACGATGCAGAAGGTGCAGGTGTTGTTGCATCCCACGCTGATGGCCACCCACGCGGCATAGGCCGAGTGCCGGGCCACCGGCAGTTCCGAGGGGAAGGCCTGCAACGACTCGACGACCTCGACCTGCGGCAGGGCCGTTCGCTCCGCCCGCTCCAACAGTGTCGGCAACGAACCGATGTTGTGGGTGCCCAGGACCACATCCACCCACGGCGCACGCTCGATGATCCCCTCGCGGTCCTTCTGGGCCAGACACCCGGCCACTGCGATGCGCAGGTCGGGGCGCCGGCGTTTCAACGGCGCCAGCTGTCCCAGGTTGCCGTACAACCGGTTGTCCGCGTTCTCGCGCACCGCACAGGTGTTGATGACGATCACGTCCGGTTCCGCGTCGGCCGCCGCCGGTTGATATCCGGCGGCGGTCAACAGCCCGGCCATGTGTTCGGAGTCGTGGACGTTCATCTGACAGCCGAGCGTCTGAACACGATAGGTACGGACCGTCATGTCCCCAGAATAGGGAGTCGGAACGAGAGTGGAGGCCGGGCGTGACCGCTCGACCTCCACCGAGAGTCGCAATGCACCCCCGTAGCGTTGCGGCTGTCCCTATTGTGCCGAGCCGACGC
The DNA here is from genome assembly GCA_964631645.1 of uncultured Actinomycetes bacterium. Lineage (GTDB taxonomy): Bacteria > Actinomycetota > Actinomycetes > S36-B12 > CAIWTL01. The sequence continues at coordinate 28,416 of CAZVYU010000013.1, read as the reverse complement.
GGCGATCTTCAGCGATCGGGTGTCCCCCATTTGTCGGACAAATTCGGGAAGCACTCCCAACTCATGTTCACCAGCGGTGACTTGACCACCGCAAGGTGTTACTCATCATCGAGCAGATGATCACGCAGCGCCTCGCGGTACAGCGCGGTCTTGGTGTTCACCGGCCGACCGGCGGCGGCGTACTTGACCCGGACCCGGGCGATGTACTCCTTGGCCGTGTGCACCGAGACGTTCATCTGCCGCGCCACCGACGTCATCTTCATGCCCGAGGCGTACAACTGCAGAGCGCGGAGTTCCTGGTCCGACAGCGCAGGACGCAGCGGGTCGTCGTAGCTGGCGATGATGCCCGCCACTTCGCGCGAGGTCAGGTCCGCCCCCTGCGCTGCCGCGAGGATCGAGTAGACGAGTGCCTCGTGGGGTTCCCACTTGGGAACGAAGCCCGCCACGTCGGCGCGCAGGAACTCGCGCACCCGCTCGACGTTGGCCATGGCGGACACGATGAGGACCCGCCAGCCCCGCTCGACCATCGCCGCCACATCGCCGACCGTGGCTTGGCCTTCGTGCCCGAGATCGAGGTCGAGCAGGACCACGTCGAGTTCGAGGGGGGGCTGGTGGCTGAGCAGTTCGCTCGGCAGCACCCCCGCGTAGGGGACATCGAATCCGTCCTGGCGGAGCGCGGACGCAAGCCCGTCGCGGACCAGGAGATGATCATCGATCACCGCCACCCGAATCGTGCTGCGATCTGTTTCTTCGTCGACCATTGCCGGAGCCCCGTTCCATTCACCAACACGGCGTCCTGTCGGACGGTGCTGGCTTACTGGCGCCCATTCTAAGTGAGGCGCCCGACTTGCGCCGATCAGCGCCGGTCGGTCACTGCCCGGGCCGCTTCGTCGGCGATGGCCCATTCCTCGTCGGTCGCCACCACCAGGACAGTGGTGCGACTGCCCGGGGTGCTGATGACCCGATCTCCGGAACCGGTGTCGTTCGCTCGGTGATCCACCTCGATGCCGAGGCCCTCCCACCCGGCGCACACCTGCCGCCGGGTCCAGGCGTCATGTTCGCCCACCCCGGCCGTGAACACGATCGTGTCCGCGCCCCCCAACGCTGCCAGGTACGCCCCGACGTAGTGGCGGATGCGATGGACGTACACCTCACGCGCCAATACCGCTGCATCGTCTCCGTGGTCCGCGCGAGCATGGACCTGGCGCATGTCGTTGACACCCGCGATCCCGCGCAGGCCGGCCCTGCGGTTGAGCGCGTCCTCCACCTCGGCCAGGGTGAGCCCGGCCCGCCACAGGATCAGCGGTATCGCGGGATCCACATCGCCGCTGCGCGTCCCCATCACCAGACCCTCCAACGGGGTGACGCCCATCGACGTGTCGATGCTGCGCCCGCCGCGGACCGCACATGCACTGGCCCCGTTGCCCAGATGCAGCGTGATCTGATCGAGGTCGCCGATGGCGCGCCGCATCAGCGCAGCCGCCCGGTGTGCGACGAACCGATGAGACGTCCCATGGAAGCCGTAGCGGCGCAACCCGTGCGCCGCGGCCAAATCCTGATCGATCGCATAGGTCCGGGCGGCGCGCGGCATGGTCGTGTGGAACGCGGTGTCGAAGACCGCAACCCCGACCGCGTCGGGAAACTCCTTCTGTGCGGCCAGGATTCCGGCCAGCGCCGGCGGATTGTGCAGCGGCGCCAGCGGGACGCAGTCGGTGATGGCTGCGATCACGTGATCGTCGATCACGGCCGGCGCCGTGAAGAACGAGCCCCCGTGCACGACCCGGTGACCCACGATGCCCGGCACGATCCCCGCCGCCGCCACGGCGGTTCTCACCTCGGCGAACGCGGCCCGATGGTCGCTGACCGCACTGCCCGGCTCCCCGATCCGTTCCACGAGACCCTCGACGCGACGCGCCCCGGTGGCCTGATCAACGACGGCGAACTTCAGCGACGAGGACCCTGCGTTGACGACAAGAACCGGCCCGGTCACGTGCCGCTCCGGGCGGTCTGGGCCTGGATCGCGGTGATCACCACGGTGTTGACGATGTCGTCCACCGTGGCCCCCCGGCTGAGGTCGTTCACCGGCAGCCGCAGACCCTGAAGGATGGGTCCGATGGCCACGGCACCGGCGGATCGTTGCACCGCTTTGTAGGTGTTGTTACCCGTGTTGAGGTCGGGGAAGACCAACACGGTGGCCCGGCCCGCCACCGGGGACCCGGGCAGCTTCGTGGCGGCGACCGCTTGGTCGACGGCGGCGTCGTACTGGATCGGTCCCTCGACCGGCAGCTCGGGAGCCCGGCTGCGGACCAGTTCGGTGGCGCGGCTCACCTTCTCCACCTCCGCGCCGGCACCGGACGACCCGGTCGAATACGACAGCATCGCCACATACGGCGTCACCCCGAACGAAGTGGCGGTGGCTGCGGACGACAGGGCGATGTCCGCCAGTTGGTCGGCGGTGGGGTCGGGCACCACCGCGCAATCGCCGTACACGAGGACGCGATCCGGCAGCGCCATCAGGAACACACTCGAGACCACCGAGGTTCCCGGGGCGGTGCGGATGATCTGCAACGCCGGTCGCACGGTGTCGGCCGTGGTGTGGGCCGCACCGCTGACCATGCCGTCGGCGGCCCCGGTCTCCACCATGAGGGTGCCGAACCACGACGGGTCGGCCGACAGATCATGCGCTGTGTCAGCCGACATGCCGCGGTGCTGTCGGGCGGCCAGGATCACATCGGCGAACTCTTCCCGGTCGGGATCGGTCCGGGGGTCGCGCACCGACACCGAGGACAGGTCGAGTCCCAGACTGTGGCCGCGGCTGGTGATGTCGGCCGGATCCCCCAGGACCGTCAGCCGCACCACGTCGCGACGCATGAGTCGGTCCGCGGCGATGAGGATGCGGTCGTCGTCGCCCTCGGGCAGCACGATGTGCCGGCGATCCTCGCGGGCCCGCGCGACCAGGCGACGCTCGAACATGACGGGGGTCAAGGTCGTGGACCGGGTGCCCAGGACCCGCTCGACCAGGGCGTCGATGTCCACGTTGTCCTCGAAGAGCCGCAGGCCGGTGGCCAGCCGGCGTTCGTCGCCGGATTCCAGACTGCCTCGACTGCGGGCGACCGTATCGACCGTCTCGTAGGTGCCGCGGTCGGTCAGCAGCATCGGCAGCGAGGCATCGCCGAGTCCCCCGGTGAACGAGGTCACCTCGGGATCCGGCTCATAGCCGCCGGTGAGCAGCAGTCCGGCGATCGGCGGGAATCCGGTGCTGAAGCGGGCGGCCTGTGCCATGAGGATCACATCGGAGCGGTCACCGGGCACCACCAACAGTTCGTGCGGTTGCAGGCGGGCCATCAGGTGCGGCAGCGTCATGGCCGCGACCGTGACGTGGTGGATGTCGCGCGCCAGGGCTTCCTCGTCGCCGGACAGGATCCGCGCGTCCATCGCCCGCGCCACGTCGCCCATAGTCAGGTGCCCCAGGGCGGGTTCCTCGGGCAGGAACCACACCGGCGGGTCCGGTTGCCGCGCCATCGCGTCGCGGAAGGCGCCCATCTCCTGGGGGGGAACCCGGTTGACGATGAACCCGATGATGGGCACGTGCCGTTCCGCGAGACTGCTGGTGACCGCAGCGAGCACCCCCCGCAACTGATCGGGCCGATGGGCGTGGGCCCGGGCCACGGCGATACACCCCGCACCCAGATGAGCGGCGATCTCGGAGTTCAGCGCGAACTCGAACGCCGCCGACGCCCCCGTGTAGTCGGTGCCCTCCACCACGACGACGTCGCAGTCGCGGGCCAGCCGCTCGAACGCGGCCAGGATGCGATGGATCAGCGTCGGGTCCACCGACTCCCCCATGCCGCGGGTCTCGTCGGTGGTGACGCCGAATGAGTCGTCGTAGTCCTGCCGCAGGTGGAACCGGCGTCGCATCAGTTCGATGACCGGGTCGCGGTCCGGACCGGCGGCGATGACGGGACGGAAGTAGCCGACCGCACTGGTCTGGGCCGCGGCCGCCTCCATGGCCCCGAAGCTGACCAGCGACTTGCCGCTCTCGGGTTCGAGTGAGGTGATGTAGATGACGGTCGGCGCCGTCACGGGAGCACCCCGCAGTGCGCCATGGCCATCCGCAGGACACGGTCGCGACCCCCGGTCAACTCGACCAGGACGTCCGGGCTGAACGCATCCAACGGGCTGAGCCAGGTCAGGTCCAACGCCTGTTGCGACGGTCGGCATTCCCCATCGACGGGTACCACATAGGCCAGCGAGACGGCGTGCTGCCGCTCGTCGACGAACCCGGTGACCGACGGATCGGGGAAGTACTCGACCACAGTGAACGGCTGCGGCGACGCCGGAACGCGGGGTAGCGCCAGCGGCCCCAGATCCTTCTCCAGATGGCGCAGCAGCGCGTCGCGGACCCGTTCCCCGCGGCGGACCCGACCCGATACGAACATCCGGATGAGCAGACCGTCCGGGGATGGGGCGAGGAGCAGCCCGATCTCGGTCACCTGCCCCCGGTCGTCGACGCGCACCGGGATGGCGTCGACGTACACCAACGGCACCTGGTCGCGGGCCTGACGCAACTCATCGACGGACAACCAGTTTCCCTGGGTTTCGGTCATGTCGGCGGACATGGGCACCTCCGGGGTCCATCCTGGCCTGCCGACCGGGCCGATGCGTCAGGAACGCCGTAGGTGCTTGCCGTCGGCGGGACGGGCCGCCAGGATCGGCGCCAGGAGGCACCGATGACTGACTCGACCGCGACCAAGGGCCTGACGCTGACCCCGGCCACCGCCCTGGTCACCGGCACCATCATCGGCTCCGGGATCTTCACCCTGCCCGCCGCGTTGGCCGAGTACGGTCCGATCTCCCTGGTCGGATTCGCCCTGACCTCGGTGGGTGCCGTCCTGCTCGCCCTGGTGTTCGCGTCGTTGGCCCGCCGAACCCCCGACGTCGGCGGCCCCTACGCCTTCGCCCGGCACGGCTTCGGCGACTTCGCGGGTTTCCAGGCTGCCTGGACCTACTGGATCGGTGCCTGGGCCGGCGTCGCAGCCATCTCGGTGAGCATGGTCGGCTACCTGGGCGATCTCGTGCCGGCGGTCGCCGAGAACCGCGTGCTCGGAGTCGTGTGCGCCGTAGGGGCGATCGGGCTGCTGACCCTGGTCAACGTGCGGGGGGTCGTGGCGGGCGGTCTGGTGTCGCTGATCCTCACGATCATCAAGGTCGTGCCGCTCTTGGTGGTCGGCACGATCGGCTTCGTCGCCTTCGACGCGGCCGACCTCGGTACGTTCAACACCACCGGGCTGCCCCCGCTCGAGGTCATCGCCACGATCATGGCCCTGACGCTGTTCAGCTTCATCGGGATCGAGTCCGCGACGATCCCAGCCGGTGACGTGTCCGAACCCGAGAAGACGATCCCCCGGGCGACCGTGATCGGCACGGTCCTCGCCGCGGTCGTGTACCTGCTCAGCACCACCGCGGTGTTCGGGGCGGTTCCCAATCCCGAGCTGGCGGGGTCCGAGGCTCCGTTCTCCTTGGCCGCCCGGGTGATGTTCGGTGACTGGGCGGGCCCGGCCGTATCGGTGGTGGCGGTGGTGTCCTGCCTGGGCGCGATGAACGGTCTGCTGCTGCTGTCGGGGCAGGTGCCCATGGCCGCCGAGATCGACGCCCTCGCCCCCCGCTTGTTCGGTCGGTTGAACCGGTTCCGAGCCCCCTGGACCGGGCTGCTGGTGTCGGGCGGTCTCGCGGCGGTGTTCACGGCCATGAACTTCGTCGGTGGCGATCTGGTGTCCGTCTACGCCCAGTTGTTGTTGATCTCGACCGTGACCACCCTGGTTCCCTACGCCTTCAGCGCGGGCGCCGAGCTGAAATACCTGTTGATCGATCGGGGCACGGTGACCGTCCGCCACCTGGCGCGGTCCGTCACCGTTGCCGCGCTCGCCCTCGCCTACACGCTGCTGGCGTTCTACGGCGCGGGCGAGACTGAGATGTACTGGGGCTTCCTGCTGATCCTGGGCGGGATCCCGATCTACGTGCTGATCCTGTGGGACCGGCGCACCAGACGCTCTGTGCCCGCCAGCGCATAGACGGCCACCGCCACCGCGGCCGCCACATTCAGGGAATCCACCCCGGCGGACATCGGGATCCGGGCGCGCACTTCCGCCCGACCCTGGTCAGCGGCGGGCAATCCCGGACCCTCGGTGCCGACCACGATTGCCGTCGGACGCGATTCGTCGGCGAGTTCGGTCAACGCAACGGCGTCGGGAGCCGGGGTCAGCGCGACCGTGCGAAAGCCGGTCAGCGCCTCGGCCCAATCGGGGGTGATGGTCCAAGGAAGCGTGAACACGGCGCCCATCGACACCCGCACAGAACGGCGGTAGAGCGGATCGGCGCAGTCAGTGGTGACCAGGACCCCGTCCACGCCCAGCGCGGCGGCCGACCGGAACGCGGCCCCGACATTGGTGTGGTCGACCAGTCCGGCCAGCACCAGCACCAGTCGGGTGTCCCCAAGGACGCCGGCCACGGCGGGGAGCGGACGGCGGTCCATCGCTGCCATGGGGCCGCGGTGCATGCGGAAGCCGGTGGTCGCCCGGATCACAGCCCGTTCCCCCACGTAGACCGGCGGCCGCTGCTCGAACCGGGCCAGCAGGTCGGCGACGTCCGGGGCCCAGCGCGGTTCCGTCAGCACCGAGCGGGGCGAATACCCGGCAGCCATCGCCCGCTCCATGACCGGCAGCGACTCCGCCATGAACAGTCCCTCAGCCGGCTCCCGGACCCGCCGCAGTGCGACATCGGTCAGCGCCACATAGTCACGGACCCGTGGGTCGGACGGGTCGCCGACCGGGATGAGCCCGGTTATCGGGGGCCACCGCGAAACGCAGCTCCGAGCTGTTCCATGGCGCCACTCAGCTCAGCGGGAACCACCCACACCTTGTTGGCGGAGCCCTCGGCCAACGCCGGCAGGGCCTGGACGTACTGGTACGCCAACACCTGCGGGTCCACCTCGGCGGCCTTGATCGCCTCGACCACGCGGGCGATCGCGGTCGCCTCGGCCTCCGCGCTGAGTACCCGGGCGCGCGCCTCGCCCTCAGCGGTCAGGACCGACGACTCCCGCGCCCCTTGGGCGGTGAGGATCGCCGACTGCTTCGCTCCTTCGGCGTTCAGGATCGATGCCCGCTTGTCGCGTTCGGCCTTCATCTGCTTCTCCATCGACTCCTGCACCGACGGCGGCGGATCGATCGACTTCAGCTCCACCCGGTTGACCCGGATCCCCCACTTGCCGGTGGCCTCGTCGAGCACCCCACGCAGCGCCTCGTTGATCTCCTCGCGAGAGGTGAGGGTGCGCTCCAGGTCCATGCCGCCGACGACGTTGCGCAGGGTCGTCACCGTCAGCTGCTCGACCCCGGTGATGTAGTTGGCGATCTCGTAAGTGGCGGCCTTGGCATCGGTCACGGAGAAGTAGATGACCGAGTCGATCTGCACCACCAGGTTGTCCTCGGTGATCACCGGCTGCGGCGGGAAACTCACCACCTGCTCGCGCATGTCGATCAACGGCTTGAGCCGGTCGACGAACGGAATGACGATGCTCAGTCCGGCGTTGAGCGTGCGGTGGTAGCGACCGAGTCGTTCCACCACCCCGGCGCGCGCCTGCGGGACGATGCGGACCGTCTTGGCCAGCGTGATGATCACGATCAGGACGATCAGGACCGCGGCGATCGGTCCGACGGGCAGAGTCATCGTTTCCCCTTCATTCAGGCGACCAGCGCGGTCGCCCCATCGATCTGCAACACCTGCACGACGGTCCCCTCGGGATAGACGCTGGCCCCGTCGTAGGCCCGCGCGCTCCAGATCTCGCCGGCGATCTTCACCCGGCCATCGGCGCCGGTCACCTCGTGCGTCACCCGGGCGTCGGCTCCCACCAGGGCGGCGGCTCCGGTGCGGATCTCGCGAGGGACCTGCAGGTGCCGCCGGGCGATGGGTCGCACGACTCCGACCATCGCCGTACTGACCACGGCGAACACGACCCAGGGCGCCCACTCCGCATCGGTCACCAACGACGTCCCCGCAGCAGCCAGGGCCCCGATCCCCACGAAGCCCAGCACCAGCGCACCGCCGGTCACGACCTCGGCGATGCCGAGCGCGAGGGCGGCGAGCAGCCACAGAGTCCACGGCTCCATGATCCGAAGCCTACGTCCGCTGCCACCGCAGCGGAATCGCGGCAGCGTTGCGGTTCAGGTCGTGTCTCTCCCGAAGCGACACGGCCCGTCAGGTGGCGAACGCCCAGTACCGATTGAACACGCGCCGCACCGACAACGGGACGTCGAACGTCTTGCTCAGGTTGTCGTCGGTCAGGACCTCGTCGATCGGGCCCTGCTGCAACACTCGTCCCTCGCGCATCAGCAGGGCATGGGTGTAACCGGGCGGGATCTCCTCGACGTGGTGGGTGATCATGACCTGCACCGGCGCGGCCGGGTCGGCGGCCAGGCGTCCCAACCGCTCGACCAGGCTCTCGCGCGATCCCAGATCCAGCCCTGCCGCGGGCTCGTCGAGCAGGAGCAGTTCCGGGTCCGGGAAGAGCGCGCGGGCGACCAGGGTCCGCTTCTGTTCCCCGTCGGACAGGGTGCCGAAGCGGCGCAGCGCCAACGGGGCGATGCCCATGGTTTCCAAGAGTGCGTGGGCCCGCTCGATGTCGACCGCGTCGTACTGTTCCCGGAACCGTCCGGCGATCGCCCACCCGGCCGTCATGACGACATCGAGCACCGATTCCCGCGCCGGCAACAGTGCCGTGGTCCGCGACGAGACCACCCCGATCAGCGGCCGCAGCGCGAAGACGTCGGTGAGACCGAGGGGTTCGCCCAGGATCTCGACGCTGCCGCTGGTGGGGTGGGAGGTCGTGGCCAGCAGATCCATCAACGAGGTCTTGCCGGCCCCGTTGGGCCCCAATACGACCCACCGTTCGCCGACCTCGACGGTCCAGTCGACATGGTCCACGATATCGCGGTCGCCGCGTTGCACGGTGGCGGATCGGGTGCGCACGACGGAAGCCACGACTGCACCCTACTCGCGGGCGGCCACCGGCTCGGGGAGGTCTGCCGCAGGGATTAGCGTGTGCCCATGGTCCCCCCCGGCATCCGGATGGCAGCGGCCGCGGGCTCCCTCGGATGGTGGCTCAACGCGACGCTGGCCGGCACCGTACCGGCCGACCTGGCCACCGATCATCTGACCGGCCAGGTCCTGCTCCCCGGCAACCCGAGCCCACAGCCCTGGCTGCTCACTGTGGCCGAACTGCGCCGCTCGGGGGCGGAGTCGATCGACCTGCGCCTGGTGGAAGCGGGAGACCCGCTCGGGCTGCCGGGTCCGGCGGCAGTGACGTCGGCGGTCGTGGCGGCGGGAACCGCGGTGCTGGCACCCGGCCTGGTGCTGATCCCCGATCCCGCGGGCCGGGCGGACGCGCTATGGCGCGGATTGGCCGCCACTCCTCAGCCGATCACGGCCGCCCCATTGGGCACGCTGAGCGAGGCCCGCAGCCTGATGCGGACCGCGATGGCCGAACTCTCGGCGACCGTGAACAGCAACGATCCGGATGAGGCGGCGCTGGCCGCGATCGCCGCCCTGCGTGGCCTCGCTCCTGTGGTCCCGCCACCCGGCATCGAGCCCGCCGCCGCCCAGGTGGCGGACAGCGCTCTGCGGGTGTGGTGGCTGACCACGATCGCCAGCGAGTTGGCCGAACGCGAGGGTGCGCCAGTGCCCGAGGGGTTGCGGCAGTTGCGCCCGCTCGCCCGACGCGCCGCCTCGGTGGCCTTCAGTGAACCCGCCGGGTGACGGCCCAGTACCGTGGCAGATGCGATGGACGACGACACCACCCTCCTGATCACCTTGAGCGGCCCCGACCGGCCCGGCGTGACAGCTCGCATCTTCGACGCACTGTCGGGGGCGATCCTGGATGTCGGTCAGTCGGTGCTGCAAGGACGGCTGGTGCAGATGGTCCTGCTCCGGGCCACCCCGGACGAGGTCGCGATCCTCACCCGGACGCTGTCGGCCGTCGCCGCTGACCTTGGTCTCGACATGGACATCAGCCTGGCCGACCCCACCAACAGCCGGCACCGGCTGCTGCGTCACCGCATCACCCTGCTCGGCGCCCCCATGACCCCGGAAGCGGTCGCCGCCGTGTCCCGAGCCATCGCCGACGCGCACGGCAACATCGAACGGATCGACCGGATCGCGGACTATCCCGTCACGGCCGTGGAGTTCGTCGTGGCCGGTGCCGATGTCGATGCCATCCGCACCGGCGTCACCGAGGCGGCCCGGCAGGTGGGCATCGACATCTCGGTTCAGCCGGTGGGGCTCGACCGCTTCGGGCGACGGCTCGTGGTGCTGGACGTCGACTCCACCCTGATCCAGGACGAGGTCATCGAACTGCTCGCAGCCCGCACCGACAACGCCGACGCGGTCACGGCGATCACCGACCGCGCCATGCGCGGCGAGATCGACTTCACGCAGTCGCTCACCGAGCGGGTGGCCCTGCTCGCCGGTGCACCGGAGTCGGTCATTGCGGAGGTCCGGGAGCAGGTGCGGCTGACTCCCGGGGCACGCACGCTCACCCGGACCCTCATCGGACTCGGCCACGAGGTGGCGCTGGTGAGCGGCGGGTTCATCGAGGTCGTGGGACCGGTGGCGGCGGAACTCGGGGTGACCCGGATCCGGGCCAACCGGCTCGAGGTCGTCGACGGTCACCTGACCGGGCGGGTGACCGGGCCGGTCGTGGACCGGGCAGGCAAAGCGGCGGCCCTGCGGGAGTTCGCTGCCGAGGCCGGGATCCCGCTGTCCCGGACGGTGGCGATCGGCGACGGTGCCAACGACCTGGACATGATGGCCGCCGCCGGGTTGGGGGTGGCGTTCAACGCCAAGCCGGTGGTGCGGCAGGCCGCCGACACCTCGGTGAACGTGCCGTTCCTGGACTCGGTGCTCTTCCTCCTCGGAATGACGCGCGAGGAGATCGAGGCGGCCGACGCGCTCTCGGCGCGGGCGGCGCGATCAGCCGCGCGGGACGACGAAGTCGGTCAGCCGGGCTGAACCGGACCGCCAATCGGCCCACGGCAGATCACTGTTGATCACGGCGATGGCCGCAGTGGGGAACTTGATCTGCAGCCGGGCCAGCGCCCCCTCGTCGCTGCCGGGGCCGGCCAGGAGCTCTGCCAGTTCCTCACAGCCGGGATTGTGACCGACCAGCACCAGTCTCGCCGGATCGCCGCCCACCGAACGCACGACCTGCAGGAGTTCGTCGGGGTGGGCCGCGTAGATCCGATCGTCGATGGCGGTGGGGACCTCGGCATCCCACTGGGCCGATGCCAGTTGCCACGTCTGCCGGGTCCGACGCGCCGGTGAGATCACCGCCTGCGTGACGTCGGCGTCGGCCAGCCACTGTCCGGCCGCGGGGGCGTCGCGTCGACCGCGCGCCGCCAGCGGCCGGTCGATGTCAGCCACACCCGCCGGATAATCGGACTTGGCGTGCCGCAGGATGAAAAGGGTCCGGGTCATGGGGGCCATCCTGGCAGCGGGCTCGGCGCCATGCCACGACCTACGGCAGGATGGGCTGATGCCGGACTGGGACACCGATCAACTGGCGGGGGTCGCCCAGTCGACCGCGGAATCAGCGGAGTACGTGGCCGTGCGGTTCCAGCGGGTCCGCACGGCCGTTCACAGTCGGCGCGACCACGAACCCCAGGCCGACCTCGACCATGACGACGTCGGCATCGGCGTCCGGGTGCTGCGCGACGGCTGCTGGGGGTACGCGGCCACCGACGACCTGAGCCCGGCAGCCGTGGCGAGCACTGCTCATCAGGCACTGCAGTTGGCACAGGCCGCCCGGCCCACGGTGATGACCCCCGTCACGCTCGCGCCCGAGGACGTTCACGTGGGCGAGTGGACCAGCACCTACTCCCAGGACCCGTTCGACCTGTCGGCGCGCGAACGGGCCGATTTCCTGTCGTGGGGGTGCGACCAACTGCTGTCGGCCGACGCGGTGGACCACAGCGAAGGCCACGTGATGGCCGTGCGCGAGGACACCCGCTACGCCGACTCCGCCGGGACCCGAACGACCCAGCGACGGATCCGGGTGCATGCGGAGTTCACGGGGCTGAGTGTTCGAGGCGGGACCTTCGATACGTTGCGCACCCTGGCCCCGCCGACCGCGCGCGGGTGGGAGTACCTCACCGGGCCGCACAGCCACGACTGGGCGGATGAACTGGCGCAGTTGCCCGACCACCTGCGGGCGAAGGTGTCGGCCCCCCCGGTGACCCCGGGGACCTACACCCTGGTCCTGCACCCCAGCAACCTCTGGCTCACCATCCACGAGTCGGTGGGCCACGCCACCGAACTGGACCGGATCCGGGGCTACGAGGCCAACTATGCGGGCACGTCGTTCGTCGCCGACAGCGAGGTGGGGACTCTGCGATACGGGTCGCCCGCTATGAGCGTGCGCGCCGACCGGGTCGAACCGGACGGGCTGGCCACGGTCGGGTGGGACGACGAAGGGGTGGCCGCGCAGGACTGGGCGTTGATCGATGATGGCGTCCTCGTCGGGGTGCAGTTGGACCGGGCCATGGCTGCCACGGTCGGGCAGCGCAGCAACGGCTGCGCCTATGCCGATTCCGCCGAACATGTTCCGTTGCAACGGATGCCGAACGTGAGCCTGCAGCCGGACCCCGACGGTGGCTCCCTGGACGATCTGATCGCCGGGGTCGATGACGGCATCCTGGTGGTGGGCGACGGCTCCTGGTCCATCGACATGCAGCGGTACAACTTCCAGTTCACCGGCCAACGGTTCGAGCGGATCCGGTCGGGACGGCGCGTCGGCCCGTTGCGGGACGTGGCTTACCAGGGCAGCACGCCCGGATTCTGGGGGTCGCTGGCGGCGGTGGGTGGCCCGCAGACGTATGTGCTGGGCGGTGCGGTGAACTGCGGCAAAGGCCAGCCGGGCCAGGTGGCACCGGTTTCCCACGGGTGTCCCGCTGCGGTCTTCGAGGACGTCAACGTTCTCAACAGCGCGCAGGAGGCGGTGTGATGCGCCCCTCGGACATCGTCGAGTCCGCCCTGGCCGCCGCCCAGGCAGAACAGTTGGCCGTCATCGTGCGACACAGCCGGCAACTGAACCTGCGGTGGGCGAACAACCAGCTGACCACCAACGGCGACACCACCGCTACGACCATCGACGTGGTGGCGATCGACCCGGCCGGCGGGACTGCCACCTCCTCGGGCCATGTGTCGTCTCCCGAGCAGGTCCAGAGCCTGGTCGCGGCCGCGCGGTCCGCGGCCGCGGCGGCACAACCGGCCCCGAACGTCCTGCCCCTGTGGGCCGGTGCGGCGGCCTCCGACTTCGACGTCCCTCCTGCGGACACCTCCGCCGAGGTGCTGGCCCCACTGGCACAGGGCCTGGGGCGCGCGTTCCGAGCGCCGGGCGACATGGCGCTGTTCGGTTACGCCGAGGTCGACCTGACCACCACTTACCTGGGGACCAGCGCGGGGACGCGCCGTCGGCACGTCCAACCGACCGGCCGAACGGAGTGCACTGCCCGCGCCGCGGGAGGGTCCGCCTGGACCGGCTCAGCCGATCCCACCCTGGCGGTGGATGTGGATGCGATGACCGCTGGGCTGGCCGCGGACCTGCGGCATCAGCGGCGCTCGATCACCGTCACACCCGGCCGCCGGCGGGTCATCCTCAGCCCGAGCGCGACGGCCGATCTGATGATCGATCTGTACTGGTCCGCCGACGCCCGATCCGCGGGCGAAGGTCGCAGTGTCTTCGCCGGGCCGGATGGCGGGACCCGGATCGGCGAACGTCTGGGCACAGGGGTCACGCTGGCCAGCGACCCCTCCGACCCGACCATGCCGGCCGCCGACTTCGAGTGTGTCGTCGCCGACAGCGACTCGGCCTCGGTGGCCGACAACGGACTACCCCTGGGGCCGACCCGGTGGATCGACGACGGCATCCTCACCCGACTCATCGCCCCCCGCAGCACGGCGGCACTGCTGGATGTGCCGGTCGCGCCGGGGATCGACAATCTGGCGCTCGCCGTCGCCGATGGCCACGGCTCGGTGGCCGATGTCGTGGCCCGCACCGAGGACGCGCTGCTCGTGACGTGTCTTTGGTACAACCGCGTGGTCGACCCGCAGACGCTCCTGCTGACCGGACTGACCCGCGACGGGGTGTACGTCGTGCGCGACGGCCGGATCGTCGGCAGTTGCGGCAACTTCCGGTTCAACGAATCGCCGGTCTCGCTGCTGGGACGTATCGTGGACGCAGGGGGTGAGGAACGGACCTTGGCGCGAGAGATGGGGGACTACTTCAATCGGGCCACGATGCCGGCCCTCACCGTCGAGGACTTCAACCTGTCGACCGCTAGCGAGGCCCACTGATGTCGCTGCCCGAACCCCGCCACACGGCGCCGGTGGTACGTCGCGACACCGAGGTGCACAGCGTCACGACCGCACAGACCGGTCTGAGCCAGGAGCAGCGGGCTCGCACCAAGCGCTACCTGATCTCGATGAGCATCCGCACCGCCTGCTTCTTGGGCGTCATCGTCACCGACGGCTGGGTGCGCTGGGCACTGGTCGCGGGGGCCGCGTTCCTGCCGTACGTGGCCGTGGTCATGGCCAACGCCGGTCGTGAGAACGACGACTTCGACGCTCCTCAGACCGTGTCGCCGTTGGACCTGCCCACCCTCGAAGGACCCCGTCCCGGCATCGGAGGGTGACGCGTGCTCGCACTGCTGCGCACCCGGCGCTGGCTGACGTTCACTGCCGCCGCCCTCGTGGCGATCATCGCTTTCGGGCTACTGAGTCTGTGGCAGTGGCACCGGGCCGAAGAGAAGCGACTGGAGTTCGCTGCGGTCGAGGAGCAGTTCACCGCGGCGCCGATCCCGGTGGCCGATCTGACCGACGCTCGGGACTGGGAGGCCGTGACCGTGTCGGGGACCTTCGATCCGCAGCGGCAGTTCCTGGTGCGCAACCAACCCCAGAACGGGGCGAACGGATTCTGGGTCGTGACCCTGCTGGACTCCGACCCGGACGTGTGGGTGGTGCGCGGCTGGGTTGCGGCGAACCTGGGACAGGGACTCGCCCAACAGCCGCCACCCCCGCCCGCCGGTGAGGTGGACCTGACCGGTTACGCCCGAGTGGCCCCCGACGGTCCGGCCCGCAGCGGGTCGGACCTGCCCGACGCCCAGGTCAGCCAGGTGGCCGTCGCCGACCTCGACGCCATGAGTGACGTCCGTACGGTGCCGTACTTCGTCATCTCGGCGTCCGATCCCGAACTGACACGTATCCCCTTGCCGGAGGCCACGGACAGTCGCAACCTGTCCTACGCCGGTCAGTGGCTCCTGTTCGCCGCGATCGCCATCGGCGGGTGGTACTACTTCCTGCGCCGGGAGGCCCAGGAGGACCAAGCGGCCGCCGACGCCGAACGCCCTTCCGTGACGGCGGTCTGATCATGGATCTGCAACTGCGCGACAGCACCTTCGTCGTGACCGGAGGCAGTAGCGGTCTGGGGCTGGCGACCGCCCGCAGCCTGGCGGCGGAGGGGGCCACGGTGATCATCGTGGGTCGTGACGCGGACCGGGCTGCGGCGGCGGCTGCCGACATCGGCGGAGTCGCGGTCGCCGCCGACGTGGCCGACCCGGCCGCGGTGGAGCTCATCCTCACCCGGGCCGCCGACCTGCCGCCGCTTCGCGGGGCGCTGCTGAGTGTGGGTGGTCCCCCACCGGGCACCGTTCTGGGGACGCCGGACTCCGAGTGGCGGTCAGGTTTCGACACCGTCTTCCTGGGGCCGTTGCGGGTGGCGCGCAGTCTGATCGAACGCTGTGACGATCTGCAGGCGCTGGTGTGGGTGTTGTCATCGTCGGCGAAGTCGCCCATCGCGGGCTTGTCGGTGAGCAACGGTCTCCGCCCCGGACTGGCCATGCTCGTGAAGGATCTCGCCGACGAGGTCGGCCCCCGGGGCATCCGGGTCACTGCGGTGCTTCCCGGTCGGATCGACACTCCCCGACTGAAGGAACTGGAGGCCCACAGCGCCGACCCCGCCGCCTTGCGCCAGACACTGTCGGAGGCGATCCCGCTGCGTCGCTACGGCCGTCCCGAGGAGCTGGGCGATGTCGCGGCCTTCCTCCTGTCCCCGCGGGCCTCGTACGTCACCGGATCGGTGCTCGCGGTCGACGGGGGCGCACTCCGCAGTCTGTGAGCCGGCTCGGCGGCTAGGCCGGCGCGGCCGCCCCCGGCCGGAACTGGGTGCGGTACAGCTCTGCGTACAAGCCGTCGGCTGCCAGCAGATCCTCGTGCGTCCCGGACTCGGCCACCTCTCCCTGGTTGATCACCAGGATCCGATCGGCGTCGCGGATGGTGCTCAACCGGTGCGCGATCACCAGGGCGGTCCGTCCCCGCAGCGCCTCACTGAGCGCCCGCTGTACCGCGGCCTCGCTCTCGCTGTCGAGGTGTGCGGTGGCCTCGTCGAGGACCACGACGTCGGGCTGCTTCAACAGCAGGCGGGCGATGGCCAGCCGCTGCTTCTCGCCGCCGGACAGCCGATGCCCACGATCCCCCACGACCGTGTCCAGTCCTGCGGGGAGGGCCCGGACGAGGTCGCCGATGCGGGCGGCATCGCACGCCGCCAGGAGTTCCTCATCGGTGGCGTCCGGACGGGCATAACGCAAGTTCGCGCGGATGGTGTCGTGGAACATGTGCGAATCCTGGGTCACGACCCCGACTGCTGCATGGACCGACTCCTGGGTGACGTCGCGCAGATCGTGACCGGCGATGGACACCGACCCCGATGTCGGGTCGTACAACCGGGTGACCAGGCCGGTGATGGTGGTCTTGCCCGCACCGGAGGGGCCGACCAGCGCCACCGTCTCTCCCGCGGGCACCTCGAACGTGACGTCGCGCAGCACCTGGCCCTGATGGACCGGACCGTCGTGGGTCCGGGCGACGGACTCCAACGACGCCAGCGAGACCTCGTCGGCGCCCGGGTAGTGGAACCCGACCCGATCGAACCGGACCGGCGGTGGGGTGCCTTTGGGCAGCCGGGTCGCGTCGGGGGCGTCGGCGACCATGGGCTTCAGGTCGAGGACTTCGAAGACGCGGTCGAAGGACACCAGCGCCGTCATGACATCGACCCGGACATTGGACAGCGCCGTCAGGGGGGCGTACATCTGCGCCAGCAGCGCGATGATCGCCAGCAGGGTGCCCAGCGTCAAGGCGCCGGTGATCACCATGTTGCCGCCCACCCCGTAGGCGATCGCTGTTGCCAACGACGCCACCAGGGCCAGGGCAGTGAGGAAGTAGCGGTTCGCGAGTGCGATCTTGACCCCCATGTCGCGCACGCCGGCGGCCTTGGCGTCATACAGCTGCGACTCTTCGGCCGGGCGACCGAAGAGCTTCACCAGGAGCGCCCCCGCCACGTTGAACCGCTCCGTCATCTGCGTGCTCAGGTCGGCGTTCCACTGCATCTGGCGCCGGGTCAGTTCCTGCAACCGCCGCCCCATCCAGCGGGCCGGGAGCAGGAAGACGGGGACCAGGACGAGCGCCATGAGCGTGATCTGCCAGGACAGCCAGAACATGGTGACCAGGACGACGGCCACCGTGATCAGGTTGCCGACAACCCCGCTGAGCGTCGAGGTGAAGGCCTGTTGGGCCCCGATGACGTCGGTGTTGAGCCGCGACACCAAGGCACCGGTCTGGGCGCGCGTGAAGAACGCCACCGACTGATGCTGCACATGATCGAACACCTCGGAGCGGAGGTTGAAGATCAGCCCTTCTCCGATGCGGGCGGACAGGTACCGCCCCCAGAGGCCGAATCCGGCGTCGATGACCGCGATGACCGCCACAAGGAGTGCGGTGGTGGTGACCACCGTGCTGTTGCCGGCCGAGATGCCCGAGTCGACGATGCGGCGGAACAGGAGCGGCTGGGCCACCGTCAGGACGGCATCGACCGCCATCGTGATGAGGAAGAAGATCACCAGCGACTTGAACGGCCGGGCGTAGGACAGGATGCGCCGCAACAGCCCTTGCGGCAGATCCTCCTGCAGGACCGAGCGGTCGCGCGAGAACGACCGGAAGGCCATCGGGCCGCCGTGTGACATGTCGCCTCCGCGCGTGCTGTTCCCCTGGAAGGGTAAGGCCGCGCGGCCCAGCGCGATTCCCGCCCGCCGCGACGTCCGCGCAGGGCGTAACGCTACTTCTTCTTGGCGGTCTTTTTCGCAGCGGCCTTCTTCGCCGGCACCTTTTTCGCTGCGGCCTTCTTCGCCGGCACCTTCTTTGCGGCGGCCTTCTTCGCCGGCGCCTTCTTTGCGGCGGCCTTCTTGGTCGGCGCCTTCTTCGCGGGTGTCTTCTTGGCCGACGTCTTGGGGGCGGCGCTCTTGCGGGTCGCGCCGCCGCGGCCGCGCAACTTGGTGTTCGTGTCCGACAGGATCCGGTGCACGAAACCGTAGGAACGGGCGTGTTCCTCGGCGAGTTCACGGATGCTGCGACCCGCCAGATACTGCTTCTTCAGTTCCCGCGCGAGTTTGGTGCGGTCCGATCCGGTGATCCGCTGGCCCTTGGCGACTGCTGCCACTGCTACCTCCGACGTGCCCAGCATGGCGCTGGCCGCACGCGATCATGATCACGCACCTGGCGCCCGCTTGCCTGCTCGACAGCAAACATGACCGAAATGCCGGGTCAGGCCAGGGCCACCAGGTCCACGTAGTCCGGATTCCAGTGGTCTTCGACGCCGTCCGGAAGAAGCAGGACCCGTTCGGGCGCGAGCGCCGCGACCGCCCCTTCATCGTGGCTGACCAAGATCACCGCACCCTCGTACCCGTGCAGCGCTGCAAGGATCTCCTCGCGGCTGGCCGGGTCCAGGTTGTTCGTCGGCTCATCCAGGAGCAGAACGTTGGCACCGCTGACGACCAACATCGCCAGTGCCAGCCGGGTCTTCTCGCCACCGGACAGCACCCCGGCCGGCTTGTGCACGTCGTCGCCACTGAACAGGAACGAGCCCAGTACGTCGCGAGCCTGTTGTTCGTCGATGTCGGCCGCCCCCGCCAGCATGTTCGCCAGGACTGTGGCTTCGGTGTCCAGCTGCTCGTGCTCCTGGGCGTAGTAGCCCAGCCGCAGACCGTGACCCGGGCGCACCTCGCCGGTATCGGGTTCGTCCTGCCCCGCCAGCAGCCGCAACAGGGTTGTTTTGCCCGCACCGTTGAGGCCCAGGATGACCACCCGGGAACCGCGGTCGATGGCGAGGTCCACATCGGTGAACACCTCGAGCGACCCGTAGTACTTGCTCAGTTCCGCAGCCGTGAGCGGGACCCGGCCACACGGCGCGGGGCGGGGTAGGCGCAGCTTGGCCACTCGGTCCTGCTGGCGCTCATCGACACCCGCCAGCATCTGGTCGGCGCGGCGCAGCATCACCTGCGCCTGCTTGGCCTTGGTGGCCTTGTAGCGCATACGTTCCGCTTGGTCGCGCAGCGCCGATGCCTGTTTCTGGGCGTTGGCGTTCTCGCGGCGGCGTCGGCGTTCGTCGACCTCACGCTGCCGGAGGTAGGCCTCCCAGCCCATGCTGTACAGCTCGAGTTCCGCCCGGGTGGCGTCCAGGTGCATCACCCGGGTGACGGTCTCGGCCAGCAGTTCGACGTCGTGGCTGATGATCACCACGGCCCCGTTGAAGGACTTGAGGAACCCGCGCAGCCAGGTGATGGAGTCGGCGTCGAGGTGGTTGGTCGGTTCGTCCAACAGCAGGGTGGGGGCGCCGGAATACAAGATCCGCGATAGTTCGACCCGGCGACGCTGGCCACCGGACAGCGTTCCCAATGGCTGATCCAACACCCGCTCGGGCAGGCCCAGGTTGCTGGCGATCGCTTCCCCCTCGGCGGCTGCGGCGTAGCCACCGAGACGCAGGAATTCGGCCTCCGCGTTGCTGTAGCGGCGCATGGCGCGTTCCCGGGTGTCGTCGTCCGAGCTCGCCATCCGGTCGGCGGCGCGCAGCATGCGGGTCCGGGCCTCGTCGATCCCCCGGGCCGACAGGATCCGGTCGCGCGCGATCTGATCGGGGTCGCCGGTCCGCGGGTCCTGCGGCAGGTAGCCGATCTCGCCACTGGTGGTCACCGTGCCGGCGGCCGGCGCGCTCTCCCCCGCGAGTACCCGCGTGAGGGTGGTCTTACCCGCGCCGTTGCGTCCGACCAGCCCGACGGTGTCACCCGGGGCCACCCGGAACGTCGCGTGCTGGAGCAGCAGACGCGGCCCCGCGCGCAGTTCGAGGTCGTGGACGGTGATCACAGGTACTCCGGAAGACGGGATGGGCGGGCGACGAGCCGCAGCCTGTCCCAGTGTACGGGCGGCCGACGCAGAGCCCTGCGTCACGAAAGCCGCAGCGATAGGGTGGCCGCAACCTCGGGAGGACGGGTGAAGTTCGACGACGATCGCGTCGACGCGTCTCAGCTGCAGGATCAGCGCGGCGGTCGCGGCGGCATGAGCCGCGGCACCGCTGTGGGTGCCGGAGTCGGTGGCGTCGGGATCCTGGGCCTCCTGCTGGCACTCCTGTTCGGCGGCGCCCTTCCCCAGGACACCGCGACCCCGGCAGCACCCGCCGCCTCATCGAGTTCCGATGTCGCGGTGCGGTGTAACCAGCCGGGTGCCATCGAGCAGTACGACGATTGCTACATCGTCAAGATCTTCAACGAGACAAACGAGATCTGGGCCAGCCAGGTCAGCAACTACCAGCGACCCACGCTGGTCCTGTTCGAGCGCGGCGTGCGGACCGCCTGTGGGCCGGCGTCCAGCGACACCGGCCCGTTCTACTGTCCGGGCGACAACAAGGTCTACATCGACCTGGGCTTCATGAAGCAGTTGCAGCGCCAGTTGGGAGCCGAGGGCCGCAACGCCCAGGCCTACATCGTGGCCCACGAGGTGGGCCACCACATCCAGAACATCACCGGCACAGAGCGTCGGGCCCGCCAACTGCAGCAGCAGAACCGAGGCCGGGCCAACGAGATCAGCGTGCGCCTGGAGCTGCAGGCCGACTGCTACGGCGGTGTCTGGGCACGGCAGGCCAACGACCGCGGCAACGTCCAGATCACCCAGCAGGAACTGAACGAGGCGCTCAATGCAGCGGCCGCTGTCGGCGATGATCGGATCGCCCAGGGCGCCGGCCAACGGGTGAGTCCCGAGTCCTTCACCCACGGCACCGCCGCCCAGCGTCAGGCGTGGTTCACGAAGGGCTTCGAGTCCGGCGACCCCCGCGTCTGCGACACCTTCTCCTGACCCCCCGGGGGGACGGTTTCGGTCGCATGCGACCGAAACAACCACCTGCGACCGGAAGAACCAGTCGCCTTCGACGGTTCTGGTCGCATCAAGGGTCGACTCTCGGCTTCCGCTACGAACCTCCGACGCTGCGTCAGTCGTCGAGCGCAGCGAAGAACTCGACCGCAATGCCGTCGGGATCCCGAGCCGTGACTGCCCACCCGTAGGGAGCCTCCTCGACCGGTCCGTGCTCGATCCCCAGATCGTCAAGGGCTGCAGCCTTGGCGCGCACCTCGTGCTGATCACTGCAACGGATTCCGATGTGATCAAGGCCGACCCGCCGGTGATCGAACCGATCCTGGGCACCGGTCGAATGATGGCGTGTCAACCCGATTACCAGTCCGGACGACCATTGCATCCGCACCCGCTCCCACCCGTGACCGGCCCGGCGGACGCTCGTCGCGCGCCCCAGTGCGTCGTGGTACCACGCCTCGCTGGCGTCGAGGTCGGTCACGGTCAGCGTGATGTGATGGACGGGATGCTCAGCCACACGGGCACTGTAATGACGGGTGCACTTCTGTTTCCTGCTCACACGTAGTTGCCGGGGCGCCGCTCATCCGAGGGATAGTCCTCGGACATCCGGGCACCCAGAAGCCGCCGGGTCAGGTCGTCGCGCTGGCTCAGCAGTTCGTCCAGCGATTGCTCGAAGTCGGTGAGCTCCACCTGGTCGGAACCACGCACTCCGGCGAGCAACACCGCCCGCCGCGTCGCCTCCTTGGCGAAACTCGCGGTGACCCCCTCGCACCGGTCGGCCAGCCGGTCGATGTCGGCGTCCTTCAGCCCCAGCCCGTCGGCGTAGAGCCGGAACAGACGACGTCGTCCTGCCTTGTCCGGCAACGGCACCTCGACGGCCAGATCCACCCGGCCCGGCCGCGCCGCCAGCGCCCGTTCGAGCACTTCGATCTGATTCGTGGTGAGGATGAACGCCACATCGACGTCATTCCCGATGCCGTCCAACTCGTTCAGCAACTGCAACAGCAGCGGATGGGAACCACCTCGCGCGCCCCGGTCCTCGGCGATCAGGTCGACGTCCTCGACGATCACCACCGCCGGTGCCAGTTTGCGGGCGATGTCGCACGCCTGGGCGATCTTCTCGACCGCCGTGCCGCTGACCAGGACGACCGTGAAGCCCGGCAGTTGACCGAGCAGGTAGTTGATCACGTGCGTCTTGCCGGTCCCCGGCGGCCCGAACAGCAGGACCCCCCGCTTCAGGTGCTGGTCGTGGGAACGCAGGAACTCCCGGTGTTCGGCGATGCCCGCGACCTGTCGTTCGATCCGTTCCAGCAAGCCCGCCGGGAGGATGACTTGATCGCGACTGACCTCCCTGGGCTCGTGGAACCGGAGGGGGCCCACACCCTGGGAGAAAGCGTGGGAACTCATTGACACGACCTTGCCGCGGAACACGTTGCGCTCCGACATCAGTACTTCGAGGCGCTGGAAGAACTCCTCGGACACCTCGCGGCGTGGACTGGCGGCTTCCAGTGTGGCGGGATGATTGGGGTCGTCCGGGTCGCCCCCTCGAAGCCAGAGGACCAGTGGCGTCCGGTCCTTCCCCCACCGCATGATCACCATGGCTCCGGCCAGACAGGTCAGGTCGGTTCCGTTGCCGATCGGCACGGAGCGGTAGTCGACGGGTCCGACGCGGTAGTCGCTGTCGGCAAGGAGTTCCGAGAAGTCCCGGTAGAGACGACCGATCCCCGCGACCCCGAGGATCGTGGGCTCACCGATCTCCTCGGCGATGGCATCCAGCGCAAGTTGGATGTTGGGCAACTCGAACGACGGGTAGGAGCGCGACACGATGGGCAGACCCGTGGGATCGACGCCGAGCGCCTCTTTCAGCCGGTTGGTCAGCGACGCGCTCGCGTCGTGGGACTTGTTGACGACCTCGCGCAAGAACTGCTGGAACAGCCGACCGAACTCGTTGATCTCTGTCGCCGACACCGGATCGCGGGGATCCTCTTCGGCGGGGTCGCTGTCAGGCACACGTCATTCCTACTGCACGCCGCGGGCCCGGCGCGCCCCGAACGCACTCAGACGTTGAACCCCAGGGCCCGCAGCATCTCGCGACCGTCATCGCTGATCTTGTCCAGCCCCCACGGCGGCATCCAGACCCAGTTGATGACGTGTTCGGACACGACCCCGTCGAGGGCCGCCCTGGTCTGGTCCTCGATCACGTCGGTCAACGGGCACGCCGCCGACGTCAGCGTCATATCGATGATCGCGGTGTTGTCCTGGTCCACGGTGACGCCGTAGACCAAGCCGAGGTCGACGACGTTGATGCCCAGCTCCGGGTCGACCACGTCACGCATCGCCTCGAACACGTCGTCTTCCGACGTCACGACCACTTCACTCATCGCCAGTCTCCTTCTGGGCTTGCTCCACTGCGTCCTTGACGGCCATCCACGCCAGCAACGCACACTTGACGCGGGCCGGGTACTTGGCGACGCCTGAAAACGCCACCAAGTCGCCCAACGTCTCGTCATCCGGCTCCCCCTGCCCTTTCGAGTGCATGAGGTCGACGAACTCGTCCAAGGTGGCGAAGGTGTCACTGATCGGCTGGCCCTCGGCCTCGTCGAACAGGATCGACGCGCTGGCCTGGGAGATCGAACACCCCTGATTCCAGTACGAGATGTCTTCGACCGTCTGACCATCCTCGCTGAGTTTCACGCGCAGGGTGATCTCGTCGCCGCAGGTGGGATTCACGTGGAAGACCTCGGCGTCGAACGGGTCGCGCAAACCGCGGCCGTGCGGATTGCGATAGTGATCCAAGATCACTTCCTGATACATCGACTCGACGTCCATCACACCACCCCGAAGAATCGCTGTGCGCGCAGAACCCCTGCGACCAGCGCATCGACGTCGGTCTTGTCGTTGTACACGTGGAACGTGGCCCGAGCAGTGGCCGGCACGTCATAGCGCCGGCACGTCGGCCAGGCACAGTGATGTCCCACCCGGACCGCCACGCCTTCGTCGTCGAGGATCTGCCCCAGATCGTGCGGGTGGATGCCGTCGGCGACGAAGGAGATGGCTCCCCCACGGTCGACCAGGTCGCGCGGTCCTATGATCCGGACCCCGGGCAACGACTCCAGGCCGTCGAGCGCCAGCGCCGTGAGATCGAGTTCGTGCCGGTGCACCTCTTCCATCCCGAGGTCGCGCAGGTAGTCGGTCGCCGCGGCCAGCCCCACCGCCTGGGAGATCATCGGCACGCCGGCTTCGAACCGCTGCGGCGGGTCGGCGTAGGTGCTGCGCTCCATAGTCACGGTCCTGATCATGGATCCGCCGCTGATGAACGGCGGCATGGCCTTGAGCAGGTCGTAGCGGCCCCACAGACAGCCGATGCCGGTCGGACCGAGCATCTTGTGACCGCTCCACGCCATGAAGTCGATGTCCAGCGTGCGGACGTCGACGGGCAGGTGCGGGACCGATTGGCAGGCGTCGAGGACCACCAGCGCGCCGACGCTGCGGGCCCGCGCGGCGACCAGGTCCACAGGATTGACGGTGCCCAGGATGTTGGACTGATGGACGAAAGACACCACGCGGGTGCGATCGGTGATCACGTCCAGATCGTTCAGGTCGAGCCGACCGTCGTCGGTCAGCCCGATCCACCGCAGCACTGCCCCGGTCTTGTCACAGAGTTCCTGCCAGGGCACGAGGTTGGCGTGATGCTCCATCTCGGTGACCACGATCTCGTCGCCCTCGGCCAGCACGAACTGGTCGGCACCCGTCGGCAACTCCACTCCCCGCGCCGCCTTCAGCGTGGCGTTGAGGAAGCTGTAGGCGACCAGGTTCAACGCCTCGGTGGCGTTCTTCGTGAAGACCACCTCGTCGGGTCGCGCTCCGATGAACGCCGCCATGTCGGCGCGGGCACCTTCGTAGGCTTCCGTGGCCTCTTCCGCGAGCTGATGGGCGCCCCGATGGGCCGCCGCATTGCTGGTCTCGAGGAACCGGCGTTCGGCGTCGAGCACCTCACGCGGTTTGTGCGAGGTCGCCCCCGAGTCCAGGTAGACGAGCCGTTTCCCGTCGCGCACGGTGCGCGACAGGATCGGAAAGTCGGCGCGGATCGCGCTGACGTCCAGTGCCATCAGGCGCCGGTCTCGGACGGTTCGAACTGCTCGTAGCCCTCACGTTCGATCTGTTCGGCCAGTTCCGGACCACCGTTGGCGACGAACCGACCGTCCATGAACACGTGCACGAAGTCGGGCTTCACATACTGCAGGATCCGCGTGAAGTGGGTGATCAGGACGATCCCGGTGTCCCCGGATTCCTTGACCCTGTTGATGCCCGCCGACACGGTGCGAAGCGCGTCGACGTCCAGGCCCGAGTCGGTCTCGTCGAGAATCGCCATCTTGGGCTGGAGCAGTTCCAACTGCAGGATCTCGGCCCGCTTACGTTCGCCGCCGGAGAAGCCTTCGTTGACGTTGCGCTGGGCGAAGGAGGGATCGACCTGGAGTTCGGCCATGGCTCCCTTCAGTTCCTTGAGCCACAGCCGCAGTTTGGGGGCCTCGCCGCGCACCGCGGTCGCCGAGGTGCGCAGGAAGTTGGACATGGACACGCCGGGTACCTCGACCGGGTACTGCATCGCCAGGAACAGACCGGACCGAGCCCGTTCGTCGACGGTCATGTCGAGCAGGTTCTGACCGTCGAGCGTGGCGGTGCCGCGGGTCACGGTGTACTTGGGGTGACCCGACAGGGCGTAGGCGAGTGTGGATTTGCCCGAGCCGTTGGGCCCCATGATCGCGTGGGTCTGGCCCGAATCAACGGTCAGGTCCACGCCCTTGAGGATCTCGCGCTCCTCTCCGTCGCTGTCGACGCTGACATGCAGATCCTCGATCTTCAGAACGCTCATGCGGATGTCTCCTCCAGTGGTCGGCGGCTGACCTCGATGGTCTCGCCGCCGTCGGTGTTGGTGATTCGGGTGGCATAGGTGGCGACCGGTTCCCAGGCGGGAGGCTCGTCCGGTTCGCCGGTGCGCAGGTCGAAGCGGGAGCCGTGCAGCCAGCACGAGATGCTCGCGTCGGCCTCGACCACGCCCTCGCTCAACGGAACCTCGGCGTGGCTGCACACATCGCGCAAGGCGAACACTTCGTCGCCGACGCGGGCCACGACCACCGCCTCACCGTCCACCTGGACCGAGCGGGCGGTCCCGGCCGCCAGATCCGCCAGCGCGCAGACAGGCACGTACTCGCTCATTCCGGCCCTCCGGCGATGTCGGCCAGTTCCTGGTCGACCCCGGCCATGAGCGCGTCCTCGACCTCCGGCACTCCGATGCGGCGCACGATGTCGGCGAAGAACCCGCGCACAACCAGCTGGCGGGCCAGCGCCGCCGGGATGCCGCGGGACTGCAGGTAGAACAGTTGCTCGTCGTCGAACCGGCCCGTAGCCGCGGCGTGCCCGGCGCCGGCGATCTCACCCGTCTCGATCTCGAGGTTGGGGATCGAGTCGGCACGGGCGCCGTCGGTCAGCACGAGGTTGCGATTGGTCTCGTAGGTGCTGGTGCCGGTGGCGGCAGCACGGATAAGGACGTCGCCGACCCACACCGAGTGCGCCTTCTTGCCGGCCAGCGCCCCCTTGTAGGTGACGTCGCTACGACAGTCCGGCACGGAGTGATCGACGAACAACCGGTGCTCGTGATGTCGCCCGTCACGGGTGAGGAACGCGCCCAGCAGTTCGGCGTCGCCGCCGGGTGCCGAGTAGCGCACACTCGAGGACAGGCGCACCAGGTCGCCGCCCAAGGTCACCGCCACGGCCCGCAGGCTGGCGTCGCGGCCCAGGACCGACCGCACATGACCGACCAGCACCCCGTCGTCGGACATCCGCTGCAGGACCGCCACCGTCGCACGGGCGCTGTCGCCCAGACGGACGGTGATGTCGCCGCCGTAGGCGCCGGACCCCACATGATCGATGACCACGACGGCCGACGCGCCGGCGCCGATGTCCACGACGACCTGGCCGAAGGACTGGGCACCGCCCGTTGCGGCAACTTCCAGCCTGATCGGGTCGTCGACCTCGGTACCTGCCGGCACACGCACGACGGCCGCCTGGTCGAAGGCTCCCCACACCACAGCGGACACCCGGTCGGTCGGCGGCTCCGCAAGAGCGAGAGCGGCGTCGTCGCGGTTCACAACGGTCACCCACTGGTCACCGGAGTCGGCGCGGTAGGTGACGCCCCCGCGCGACTGGGCGGCGTCGTGCAGCCCGCGCAGACGCCGCAACGGGGTGAAGCGCCATGCCTCCTCACGGCCGCTCGGGACGGGAAAGCCGTCCAGGTCGTGGCTTCCCGCCGTGTCGTTCAGGTGTTCGCCTACCGCCGTCATCCGACGGCTCCTTCCATCTGCAGTTCGATCAGTCGGTTCAGTTCGAGGGCGTACTCCATGGGCAGTTCCCGCGCGATCGGCTCGATGAAGCCGCGCACGATCATGGCCATGGCCTCGTCCTCGGGGATGCCCCGGGACTGCAGGTAGAACAACTGGTCCTCGCTGACCTTGCTCACCGTCGCCTCGTGGCCCATGGACACGTCGTCGGTCCTGATGTCGTTGTACGGGTAGGTGTCCGACCGACTCTCGTCGTCGACGAGCAACGCGTCGCAACGCACCGTCGACGCCGAACCCTCGGCGTTGGGCATCACCTGCACCAGTCCCCGGTACGAGGAGCGTCCACCTCCGCGGGCCACCGACTTCGAGATCACGGAACTCGACGTGCGGGGCGCTGCGTGCACCATCTTGGCGCCGGCGTCCTGATGCTGTCCGGGACCGGCGAATGCGACCGACAATGTCTCACCCTTGGCGTGCTCCCCCATCAGCCACACGGCCGGGTACTTCATGGTCACCTTCGACCCGAGGTTGCCGTCGACCCACTCCATCGTGGCCCCGCGGTCGGCTCGGGCCCGCTTCGTGACCAGGTTGTACACGTTGGTCGACCAGTTCTGGATGGTCGTGTATCGACAGCGGGCGTTGTCCTTGACGATGATCTCGACCACCGCCGAGTGCAACGAGTCGCTGGAGTAGATGGGCGCCGTACACCCTTCGACGTAGTGCACGTAGGCGCCTTCGTCGACGATGATCAACGTCCGCTCGAACTGCCCCATGTTCTCGGTGTTGATGCGGA